>JANWWA010000015.1:8947-80091 GCA_025056565.1 Chloroherpetonaceae bacterium
AAGAAAAGGAAGCTGAAGCGGCTCTGCAAGAAGCTTATGGCTTTTTGCAAAGCATCTTTTATGGTCTGGACTTTGACATTTTCGTTGTTGATGTGCTTCCTGACGGTGAGTTTCGCATTGCGGGCTTAAATCCAGCGCACGAGCGAAGCACGGGCATACCTAATAGCCAGCTAATTGGTAAAACCCTGAGCGAACTGAACGACATTTTGCCACCAGAAGCGATTGCAACGATACGTCGACGCTACCAGAAATGTATTGAAGCTGGCACGACACAGACATTTGAATCGCGCGTCCTCTTAACTGGCAAAGAAAACGCTGCCGATTGGATTGTGCGGATTACGCCGCTGAAAGATGCGGCAGGCAAAGTTTATCGGCTCATTGGCACAGCACTCGACATCTCTGAGCGCAAGCGTGCTGAGAAGGCGCTGCGCGAAATGCAAGCGATGCTCGCCGACACAGAGGAAATTGCGCGCATCGGTAGCTGGCAGTATGATGTAACGACGGGCAAAAGCGCTTGGTCGGCAGAAGTGTTTCGCATCTATGAACGCAATTTTTCTGCTGGCGCGCCGTCGCTAGAAGAATTCTTTCAGTATCTGCCGCCAGAAGAAGCCGAGCGACTTATCCCTATTTTTGAACGCGCTCTGCGGGAAGGGGTTGGCTATGAATGCGTGATGCGTATTCGCACGGAGAGCGGCAAGGAAAAATGGGTGAAAGTCATTGGCAAACCGCTCAAAGACCATCAAGGCAAAGTTATCAAGGTCTATGGCTCGGTGATGGACATTACGGCGCAAAAAGAGGCTGAATTGGAAAAGGAAAAGTATTACGCACAGCTTTTGCATGCGCAGAAGATGGAATCGCTGGGTGTTTTAGCAAGTGGTGTGGCGCATGAGTTCAACAATATTCTGCAAAGCATTTTGGGCTATGCCACGATGCTGCGTAAGCGCTTCCCAGAAGGCACACCTGAGCGCGAAAAAGTCACGCGCATTGAAGCCAGCGTACACCGCGCTGCCGCAATCGTGAAAAAAATGCTCGGCTTTGCACGTCAGAGCAAAACCGATGTCAAACCTGTCCAACTTCGTGACTGTATTTTCGATGTGCTACAAATTCTTGAACCCACGCTGGATAGGCGCATTAAAGTTTCCATTGATGCCGCAGGCGATGTTCCGATGATTGAAGGCGACAAAGGTCAGTTGGAGCAAGTCTTGCTGAATCTTGCGGTCAATGCTCGCGATGCCATTCAGCCACTTTTAGGCAGCGCTCGCTCCCAAGGCGAGATAGTTTTTCAGTTGCGTTACGAGACAATCCCCCCTCACCTGCAAGCCGCATATGGGCTACGGAGCCAAGAGATGTTTGTGCACCTTGCCGTGCAAGACAACGGCACGGGCATTCCTGAGGAAATTCGCACCAAAATTTTCGACCCTTTCTTTACGACCAAAGAGACAGGCAAAGGCACGGGGCTTGGGCTTTCAATGGTCTATGGCATTGTTCAGACGCATCACGGCTCTATTCTCTTGGAAAGCGAGGTGGGCAAAGGCACCACATTCCATCTTTTCTTCCCGCCTATGCGACCAGTTCCCCATGCTGGAAGTCAATCCCCCCTTACGACGCATTCTACTCCCAGTGTCGGTGCTGGCACCGTGCTTCTGATTGAAGATGAAACGGATATTCGCGAGCTGGTCTTAGATGCGTTGCGCGAGCAAGGTTATGTAGTCTATACAGCCTCAAATGGTTTGGAGGGCGTAGCACTCTTTGAAGCAGGCAAAGGCGCCTTTGACGCTGTAGTGCTTGATTTGAATATGCCTGAGATGAATGGCTTAGATGTGCTCCGGCGCATTAGGCAGCTTCGCTCTCCTGCAGCCGTCATTTTGACCACGGGATACTTAGAGCCGGCGTATTCAGAGGAACTTGAGGGCGCAGGTCTTTTCCGCATTTTGCCAAAGCCTTACGCCCTTTCAGATTTGCTTAGTGCTGTTGCTGAAGCCATTGCACACGGGCGCACGCGCTAAGCAGGCTTTTTCTCTTCAAGCCGACACTTTTGCTTTCGGCTTCGTATTGAAGTTGCTTGTCTTGCGGAACACTGGCTCCACTGGTTCGCCTTTGAGATAGGCGCGCACGTTTTTCTCGTCCATGGCTTTTTTGAGAATTGGCAAGACTTCACGGTAGGCTGCCAGCGTGTAGGCAATATCTTCGTCAGTATGCGAAAAGCTCATATTGTGAAAGCCGCCCCACAAGATGCCGCGCTTAATCATTTCTTGCTGCACAAGCGATTTCATTTCAAGCGGATTGCTGCCGTCTTTTGACGCGAAGGTAACGAGGGTGCGCGCGTCGTGTCCGATGCAAGCGGTGTAATCCATTCCAAGTTCTTGGGCGATTTGGTTGTAGCCTTCGCGCAGTTTTTTGCCTTGCGCAGCAAGGTAAGCGGGCACGTTCTTCTCACGCAGTTCCAGAATGGTAGCTTTTGCGGCTGCCAGTGAGAGGGCTTCACCGCCAAAGGTCGTAAAGAAGAAAATGTCTTTGTCGCACAGTTGCATTAGCTCTTTTCGACCGCACAGCACACTGATAGGCATTCCATTGGCGATGGCTTTGGAGAAGCACATTAAGTCGGCTTGCACGCCAAAGAGTTCTTGTGCACCGCCCAACGCAAAGCGGAAGCCTGTCCACATTTCGTCGAAGATGAGCACGGCGCCGTAGTCATCGCAGACTTTGCGGAGCTTTTGCAAAAAGCCATCTTTCGGAAACTCGAACACCATTGGCTCTAAGATGACGCAAGCCGTCTCGTGGTCAATTGCGTCCAAGACAGATTGAATGTCGTTGTAGTTGAAAGTAAAGGTCAGGTCTTGCGTGGCTTGGGGAATGCCTTTGTTACGGTCGGTTACGGCGATATACCAGTCGTGCCAGCCGTGATAGCCACAGCAGAGGATTTTCTCGCGTCCCGTGTAAGCGCGCGCTAAGCGCACAGCGGCGGATGTTACATCGCACCCTGTTTTGCTGTAACGCACCATTTCCACATTTGGCACAACTTCTCGGATTAACTCCGCTACCTCGACTTCAAGCGGATGCACGAGCGAAAATGTGATGCCATCGGCAAGTTGTGCTTTGATGGCACTGTCGACTTTTTCGTAGCAATAGCCGAGCGAGAGCGGACCGATTGCCATTTGGTAGTCGATGTATTCGTTGCCATCGACGTCCCAAACGTGAGCGCCTTTGCCGCGTTGGAGATAGATTGGCGCAACGCCTCTCACGTATTGCCCCGGTCCTTTGGCGAGCGTTTGCGTGTAGGCGGGAATCAAGCCTGCGGCGCGCGCATAGAGTTTTTGCGATTCTGCAATCGTCGGATAGGTTTCGTTGAATGCGACTTTGTTTGGCATAGAGTTGATGCGTTGAAATGAACGGTTACGAATTAAAAATTTGATTGACGGCAATTTGAAAATCAGGAATGATTGGCGCTGCTGAGCAGATGTCGTCGCCTATGCAAATTTTCGCCTCTTTGAGCGACGCATAAACTCGCACGAGTTGATGCTTCGGAAAAATTTCCCAGACCATCTGAACGCCGCTCGTGAAATAATCCTTCAATTTCGTTTGAATCTCATCAACCGTGTTGGTCGGCGAAATGATTTCAACGATGAATTTTGGAATCGTCTCTTCGCCTTGTTCGGAGCGCAAGAGCTCTTCTTTCGTGAAATACGCCAAATCAGGAATGCGCAGTTTGCCAACAGGCTCAAAAAACGTCTCCGCTTCGGGCAACAGCTCGCCGCCGTTTTGATACGCTTTTGTTTGCGAAAAACGCCTTAATAGGCGCGCCACAATCATTCGTTCTTTGATTTTCATTCCTGTTTTGGCTCTAAGGATTCCGTTGTCCCACTCGTATTTGAAGCCATCTTCGGCTGTCCAGTTTCGGAAATCTGCCAGTGACATTTTCTTGCCGTCGTAGAGCGGTTTTGGTTCTCGACGCTTTTTAGTTCGCAGTTTCGTTGCCGTCAGCGTTGCCATCGTTAATTGCCAAAAATTTGATTAACCGAAATTTGGAAATCTGGGATTGCAGGCGCGGCAGAACAAATGTCATCGTCAGTGCAAATCTTGACCTCTTTTGGAGAGGTGAACACGCTCACTTTTTTGCGCATTGGCAAAATCAGCCACACGCATTGAACTCCTGCCGAAAAATACTCGTCTAATTTCTCATCATAATAACTCATTCGGTCGCTCTCGGAAACCAGTTCAATGACGAATATCGGCACGGGCTGCTCACCTTCTTTGGCGCGCTCAATTTGCTCCTTCGTAAATACCGCAAGGTCAGGCACCCGATACTTCCCCTCAGATATCGGACAAACTGACTCCGTCAGCAACGCGCTTCCCTGTTTAAAAGCAGACGTATTCAGAAACGCGCGCTGCAAATTATTAACCAAATAGAATTCTGCCGCTTTAATCATTTTTTCTCTTGCTTCCAGAAAGCCGTTGTTCCACTCATATTTGAAGCCGTCTTCGGCTTTGAAATCCAAAAATTTTTCCAACGACATTTTCTTGCCGTCGTAAAGCGGCTTTTGTTCTCGACGCTTTTTAGTTCGCAGTTTCGTTGCCGTCAGCGTTGCCATCGTTAATTGCCAAAAATTTGATTAACCGAAATTTGGAAATCTGGGATTGCAGGCGCGGCAGAACAAATGTCATCGCCCATGCAAATTTTCACTTCCTTCAAACCCGTATAGACATAAACTTTTTGCTTCATTGGCACGATAAGCCACACCACCTTCACGCCCGAAAGAAAATACTCCTCTAACTTGTTTTCATAGTAGCAGAGTTGGTCGTTTTCAGAAACAAGCTCAATGATAAATGGTGGCACAGGGAACTTGCCCTCTCGCGCTTCGGTGATTTGGTCTTTCGTAAAAAAAGAAATATCAGGAATGCGATATTTTTCTTCTGAAATTGGACAAACGGTTTCTGTTATCATCGCACCGCCTCGTTTTTTAAACTCAGTTTGCTCGAAAGCCGCTCGCAAATTTTCAACGATGTAAATCTCGGACAGTTTAATCATTTTTTCCCTTGCTTCCAGAAAGCCGTTGTTCCACTCGTATTTGAAGCCGTCTTCGGCTTTGAAGTCCAAAAATTCTTCAAGCGACATTTTCTTGCCGTGATATTTCGGCTTCAGCGGGCGTTTGCGAATGGTGCGTTCAAGCGTTGCCATCATTCCCCCTTTCTTCTTATTTTAGCTCAATCTCTCAAACAAGCAACGAACTATCGACAGCGCGCCATGCAGCCTCAAGCGCTATCACTTCTGCTGCATTCCACCTAACACGCCTGAATATCTGCAAAACTTGGCTTATTTCCGTAACTTCTTGATGGGCTGCTACAAAGCAACGCCTTGTGTCAGCACAGCCACTTGGTTACACAGACTTGCTTGCTGGCTTTACGAGAGACAGGGAACGGGAAAGCGAAGAGAGGTTGGCGGAGCTGACGGGGCTCGAACCCGCGACCTCCTGCGTGACAGGCAGGCGCTCTAACCGACTGAGCTACAGCTCCACTTGCTTTGTGTCGAGATGGACTGCAAATATAGCCTCCCACACGATTTCTTCCAAACTGGGAGTCCGACACTCTCACATCGTAAAAGGGTGAGCATAGGATGCAGTTCGCTCAGACACTCACTCCGTATCTATTTTCTCAATTAGTGCTTTTCGCACTTCTTCTGGCACTGCTGTAAAAAACTTCAACCCTGTTCGCCGCTCTAATTCCGCTACGCTCACGCGATACTTGCGCCAGTCATCATCACGAATGCCATCAATGTTTGGCATATCTACGGCAATCACGCGTGTGTTTTTGGTTACATCTTTCAGGCCCTGTCCTCGCTCCAAGACCACCACAATCTTCCAGCAACTTTTGGGCACAGCCACTTTGCCCTTGAGGCGTGGCGGGTCTTTTTCAAAAATGCCGCCCGAGACAAGATACAGCTCCTTGCCTTGCTTTGCCAGACGCTCACAGTAGAGTTCAAAGCTATTCCAGACACCTTGATTTAGGTCAGGTTTTTGTGGCAAGATGTTTGTAAGGTAAAAGGTCGCATCATTGTCTTCACGCGTGGCGGTGCGTTCTTGTGAACGCACAATGTGCCCACGGTCGTATCCGCTACCGGTGTAATCCTGATGTGTTACGCGATACATTCCTGTTGGCAGGCTGTTATCGGTGAGAAATGGTCCTTGATAGCGTGGGACGGGTCCATAGCTTTCCGCATTGACATGCCACGACACCCAATTTGCTACATTCAGATTACGGTTGTAGGAGAGCACGTATTGAGGTCGGCGAATGATATACTCAGGTGAGGCGCCCGTTGGCATGCCCAGCTCAATTTGCTTTTGAATGCGCGCCTCAACGCTGAGCGTTGCTGGACTTGCTGGACTGGTCGGCGGCGGTTCAGCTTTGGTTTGGGGTGCGCTGCCTCCAAGCGGCTCAATGATGAAGTCGTCAAAATTCACGCGCACTTTTTCAGGCAACTCCGTGCGAATCTCAAAGCGCACCTTGCCACTGACATTCACTGCAAATGTAGCGACCTCCAAACTGGGCGAACTTGATTGCACGGCTGCTCCTACCCGTCGCCACGAATCGCCACTATTGGTTGAAAGCCACAGCGACCATTTTCCTCCCTCATCGTTACCATAGACGCCGTGACGAATGGAGACACTCTTCGCCCCATCTGGATAATCAAACAGCATCGTGAGCTTTCCCAGTCCACGCACCCGTGCCGCACGATTGCCACTCTTGCGGTCTTTTTCCTCGCTACCGATTAGGGCCTCTTCAAAGAGCCACTCCCCTGTTTTGAGCCGCACAACGCCGCTTTTGTAACTGCCCTTTGAGCCTGACTCGAAGTCTTCACAGAAACTGGCAGCTTGAGAGTGCTCCACGCTCGGCAGATTGTTCTCTGCTGCTCCATCACGATGGCTCTGTTCCTGTGCTTTGGCGACACTTTGCGAAATGGTATGTGCTTCTTCCTTTGGCTTGCAGCCTGTGCTTAGAATGGCGACAGCAAGTAAGAGCGGCCATACCTTTTGCCAGAGAGGCTTTTTTTGCATAGCTGTTTTTACGGTCCTCATTGAGTTTCCAAGCAAAATTGGCTAACTGAATGGATTTACACGACGCTCCTGCTCTGCTCAACACATAGCGTGCATACCTTTTTGGAAGTCTCTTTGAAAGCTCTAAATTCAGCCTTTTGCAGCAGAGCAAGTTAATTGTTTTCACATTATTCACATCAAGTGCAACGCTACAATGCAGAAAAAGCCGATTTTGATTAGCGGGGTTTTCTTTGCAGCTATTGCGCTTCTGCTTTGGCTGCGACTGTCACCAAAGTCAGCAGAACCTCCTGCGGCGGCACGCCCATCTTCTGGCAATGCTATGCTTCCTGTGCGGGGCTATGTGGTCAGCAAGCGAAAGCTTGAAAACCGTATCCTTTCTGCAGGCACACTGGTCGCCAACGAAGAAGTTGAACTGCGCTCCGAAAGCTCAGGCAGAATCACGCACATTCTTTTCCGAGAGGGCAGCCCTGTGAAGCAAGGCGAGCTGCTGGTTAAAATCAATGACGCAGAGCTGCAAGCGCAGTTGCAACGCACCTTGTATCGCCTTAAACTTGCTCAGACTCGAGAGGAACGTCAGCGCAAGCTTTTAGCCGAGCGCGCCGTCAGCCAAGAAGAGTATGACATCACGCTTAATGAAATGAATACGCTCAAGGCTGAAGTGGATATTATCAAAGCACAAATTGATAAAACGGAGGTGCGTGCACCTTTCAATGGCGTCGTGGGCTTGCGCTATGTCAGCGTTGGTAGTTACATCTCTCCTACCACGCGTATTGCCAGCATTCAGAATATCTGCCCGCTAAAACTTGATTTCTCCATTCCTGAGAAGTATGCCACACTGGTGCGCAAGGGCGATAAGGTGCTCTTCAGGGTTCAAGGCATTGATAAAGTGCTGGAAGGTCAGGTCTATGCGATTGAGCCGAAAATTGACCCTGCCACGCGCACTTTGCCAATTCGTGCCATTTATCCTAACAGCGACCGACGCATCTTGCCCGGCGCTTTTGCTGAAGTAGAGCTTCTACTGCAAAATGCCGACAGTGCAGTGATGATTCCTTCTGAAGCCTTAGTGCCTGAGCTCAAAGGACAAAAGGTCTTTGTCGCCAAACAAGGCAAAGCCGTTGCTAAATCGGTGGAAATTGGTCTTCGCACCGATAGAGAAATTCAAGTTACCTCAGGCTTGTCAGACGGCGACACGGTCATCACTACAGGCATTTTGCAATTGCGCCCCGGCATGGCGGTGCAATTTGTTGAGTTCCAGTCTTTGGAAAATTCCGACTAAGCTTACTGCAGGCTGCGCTGCGCCATTGCGTCTTGCTTTGGTTGCTCCAGCACTGTGCTAATTCATCTTGCGCTAAAAATGAGTCTATCTGAAATTAGCATTCGCCGCCCCGTCTTAGCGATTGTGATGTCGCTGATTATTGTGCTCCTTGGGGCAATTGGATTTTTGTATTTAGGCGTGCGTGAGTATCCTGCCGTCGACCCACCGATTATCACGGTTACGACGAACTATGTCGGCGCCAATGCAGACATTATTGAATCGCAAATTACCGAGCCGCTGGAAGAGTCTATCAACGGTGCGCAAGGCATTCGCACCATTACTTCCACCAGCTCTGATGGCGTAAGCAGCATCACAATTGAGTTTAACTTGGAAGTAGATTTGGAGGCTGCTGCCAATGATGTGCGTGACCGTGTCTCCCGTGCAGTGCGGCTTTTGCCCCCTGACTGCGACCCACCTGTTGTTACCAAAGCCGATGCGAATGCCGACCCGATTATGGGGATTACGGTTCAATCCAACACGCGTAACATTCTGGAAGTCTCCGATGTTGCGCGCAATGTCATCAAAGAACGGCTGCAGACGATCAACGGCATTAGCGAAGTGATGATTTGGGGTGAGAAGCGCTATGCGATGCGCCTTTGGATGGATCCTGCCAAACTTGCCGCATATGGACTGACGCCTCTGGATGTGCGTGCTGCCTTGAACGCCGAAAACATTGAGCTACCTTCTGGCAGAATCGAGGGCAACGCCACCGAACTTAGCATTCGCACCACTGGACGCTTGCAGACACCTGAGGACTTTGGCGAACTGGTCATCAAGCAAGTTGAGGGACGCGTGATTCGTTTTAAGGACGTCGGTGTGGCAGAATTAGGTCCTGAAAATGAGCGCTCCCGCTTAAAACGCGATGGGATTCCAATGGTGGTCGTGGTGCTGGTGCCACAGCCCGGCGCCAACAATATCGCCATCGCCGACGAAGCCATGAAGCGGCTGGAAGCGATTCGAAAGGAACTGCCCAGTGACTTTCGCTTAGACATCAGCTTCGACACCACCAAGTTTATTCGCGCTTCCATTCGTGAAGTGGTCGAGACCATCTTTATTGCCTTTGTGCTGGTTACGCTTATCATCTTTGTGTTCCTACGCGATTGGCGCTCGACGCTGATTCCTGTTGTTGCGATTCCTATCTCGCTCATTGGTGCGTTCTTTGTGATGTATCTAATGAATTTCTCCATCAATGTGCTCACGCTTCTGGCGATTGTGTTAGCGATTGGTCTTGTGGTCGATGATGCCATCGTGGTGCTGGAAAATATCTATGCTAAAGTCGAGGGCGGCACCCCTCCCATTCAAGCAGCCGTAAAAGGCTCAAAGGAAATTTTCTTTGCGGTTGTCTCGACAACGGTGGTGTTAGCTGCGGTGTTCTTACCCGTGATTTTCTTGCAAGGTCTGACTGGACGCCTGTTTCGTGAGTTTGGCATTGTGGTCGCTGGATCAGTGATCATTTCCGCTTTTGTAGCACTGACGCTCACACCGATGCTAAGCAGTCGCCTACTACGCAAACAAGACCACAGCAAGTTTTACTATGCCCTTGAACCGTTCTTTCTCTCACTCACGGAAGTCTATCGGCGTTCGCTTCACTGGTTTCTGACGCATCGCTGGGCAGGGCTTGGCATCACGGGGCTTGCTCTTGCGCTCATTCTTTTGCTGGGCAGTCTCATTAAGTCAGAGCTTGCGCCACTGGAAGACCGCAGTTCTATTCGCATGTCCGTTACTGCTCCAGAGGGCACATCGTTTGATTATATGAACGCCTTTTTAGACCAACTCTACGAAGGCGTGCGTCAAGAGGTCTCCTCTGAAGCGGAAGGGATTATTGTTGTTACGGCATCAGGCAGAACGAATGCGGCGGTGAACACAGGCTTTGTTCGCCTTATTTTGAAAAATCCTGAGGAACGGTCGCGCTCACAACAGGAAATTGCTGATAAGCTGCAGCGCCTTGCCAATCAATACACCGCTGCCCGCACCTTTGTGCTTCAAGAGCAATCAATCGGTGGTGGCATCGGTCGAGCAGGCTTACCTGTTCAGTATGTTCTGCAAGCACCAACGATTGATAAGCTCAAAGAATTTATGCCGAAGTTTTTGGACGAAGCACGTAAGCGTCCAGAGTTTGGTGGCGTGGTGGATGTCAATCTCAAGTTCAACAAGCCTGAGCTGCAGGTGATGATTAACCGCGAAAAGGCACGAGTGCTCAATGTTTCAGTTTCAGACATTGCCCAAACGCTTCAAGCGGCGTTCAGTGGTCAGCGCTTTGGTTACTTCATTATGAATGGCAAGCAGTATCAAGTCATTGGGCAGATGTCGCGTGCGCGGCGCGATGAGCCTATTGACCTACGCTCGCTTTATGTGCGCAGTCGCACGGGTGAGATGATTCAGCTCGACAACCTTGTCACGCTTGTCGAAGATGCAAGCCCTCCCCAGCTCTATCGCTACAACCGCTATGTCTCGGCTACTATTTCTGCTGGCTTGGCAAAAGGCTACACGCTGAGCGATGGCATTGCCGCAATGGACGAGATTGCCAAACAGGTTCTGGACGATTCATTTAGCACAGCGCTCGCGGGCACTTCGAAAGACTTTGCTGAAAGCTCCTCGAGCCTCTTTTTTGCTTTCGGGTTAGCGTTGGCACTCATTTACCTCATTTTGGCTGCTCAGTTCGAGAGTTTCCGCGACCCCTTCATCATTCTTTTTACTGTGCCGCTTGCGCTCTCAGGTGCTTTGCTCTCGCTTTGGTATTTCAACCAAACGCTCAACATTTTTAGCCAAATCGGCATCATTATGCTGATTGGACTTGTCACGAAAAATGGTATTCTCATTGTGGAGTTTGCCAATCAACGCAAGGCAGAGGGGCTTTCGCTGATGGATGCTCTGCAAGATGCAGCAGCAGCGCGCTTCCGCCCAATTTTGATGACCAGTCTTTCCACGATTTTGGGATTTTTGCCGATTGCACTGGCACTGGGCGCCGGTGCAGAAAGCCGTGTGTCAATGGGTATTGCTGTAGTCGGCGGTATGCTGCTTTCTACGGTTCTCACGCTTTATGTCGTGCCGACGATTTACTCGTATTTGTCCAAAGACACGACGCCTTCTTTGCACAAGCTAGAACCGCTCGAAGCACCGCTGCTGGCTGAAAAAGGCTCTGCTCCAGTCGCCTAAGGTCGCTTAGAGGCCGCTCTGCCTTGTTTAGCAAGTAAGCTCAGAAACGGTGAGAGGATTAGATGTCAAAAGTCAAAACCCGTTACCGCTGCTCACATTGTGGAGCGATTTCGCTGCGCTATCAAGGCAGATGCTTTGAGTGTGGCAGCTGGGGCACGATGGTGGAAGAGACGCTTCCCGACGACAAAGCCACTTTGCGACGCCGTGCGGCTGGCGTGTCTGCCTCGAATACGGTGATGCCAAAACGGCTACAAGACTTGGAGACTTTGCCAGACGCTCGCCTCTCGACGGGTATTGACGAATTTGACCGTGTCTTAGGTGGTGGTCTGATGCCTGCTTCTGTGGTGCTGATTGGCGGCGAGCCGGGCATTGGGAAGTCTACGCTGATGCTGCAAATTGCACCGAAAATGCCGACGCGCACCCTGCTTTATGTTTCCGCTGAAGAATCGGTGCACCAAATCAAAAGCCGAGCAGAACGGCTACGCGTTACTTCCGAGAACCTACTGCTGCTTGCAGAAAACGAGCTTGAGCCGATTCTCGAAGCAGTTGCCTCTCTGCAGCCCGACATTCTCATCATTGATTCCATTCAGACGATTTTTTCCTCTGTCTTTGAAAGTTCGCCCGGCAGCGTTAGTCAAGTGCGTGAGTGTGCTGCTCGCATTATGCAGACTTGCAAGCGCTTGGGCGTAGCGGCGCTCATCATTGGACATATCACCAAAGATGGCACGATTGCCGGCCCGAAAGTCTTGGAACACATTGTCGATACCGTTTTGCAGTTTGAAGGCGATAGCAACTACCGCTACCGCATTTTGCGCACACTCAAAAACCGCTTCGGCTCTACCAATGAAATTGGTGTCTTTGAAATGCGTGAAGAAGGACTGGTTGAAGTGCCCAATCCCTCCGAGATTTTTCTCTCGGAGCGACGCTTCGGCATCTCAGGCTCCTCTGTTACAGCTGCCCTTGAAGGCACACGTCCTATTTTGGTAGAAGTGCAAGCCTTGGTGTCCAAGACACACTATGCTGCGCCGCAGCGTGTCTCCAGTGGCTTTGATATGCGTCGGCTTTCTCTGCTTTTAGCGGTACTGGAAAAACGCTTGGGCTTACCGATGTGGGCAAATGATGTGTTTCTCAATGTAGCTGGCGGCTTACGGCTGACCGAGCCATCTGCCGACCTTGCCGTTGCTGTCGCTATCGTCTCAAGCCTGCGCGACCTTCCTGCCGACTCCACCACCGTTGCAATTGGTGAAATTGGCTTGGCCGGCGAGTTGCGTGCGGTGCCCCACCTTGAGCGACGCATTAGCGAAGCCAAAAAACTTGGCTTTGAGCGCGTGGTGATTCCCAAACTTTCCAGCGACACCGGTAAAGGCTTGGAGAAAAACTTTGGTCTAACCGTTCAGCCTTGCGCTACCTTGAGCGCAGCCTTAGAGGCATTTCTTTCGTAGCGCTTCCTGCAGTGCTGCCTTGACGCACCGTGCTTTTTTGCGTAGTTTGCAAAAACTTCATTCCAGATGCGTTACACGCTGACCCTGCTTTGCTTCACACTTACGGCAACTGGCCTCGGTCAAACCACTGTCTATGATTTTTTACGCTTAGACCGCAGCGCCCGAATTGCGGCATTAGGTGGCAACAGCGTTTCGCTCGCTGGCGACATTGCCAGCTTTTTTCAAAACCCTGCCGTTTTGGACTCCAGCACGCACAAACAAGCCTCATTTAGTTTTCAGAAACATGTCTTAGACATCAACTCTGGTTTTGTCGCATATGGGCGAACACTGCCGGGCATTGGACAGTTTGGCGCTGGCATTAGCGTTGTCAGCTATGGCAATTTTGAGGAAACCGATGCCGTAGGCAACACCACTGGTTCATTTTCTGCGGGCGATTTTGCCCTGCAAATTGGCTACGCTGTCAACCTTCAACACTTTGGCTTTGGGGCGTTGCGTGCAGGGGCAGCACTGAAATTCATCTTTTCCAGCATTCAGGCATTCCGCTCTACGGCTCTGGCTCTCGACGCGGGCCTTTTGCTTGCTGTGCCCAGTGAAGCACTGCATATTGGATTTGCAGTGCTGAATCTTGGCACACAGCTCTCTGGCTTTGATGGCGTGCGGGAAAACTTGCCGCTCGATGTGCGCTTTAGCCTGAGCAAAAAGCTGGAAGGCTTACCACTTGAATTGACCGTTGGATTTATTCGGCTTGCTGACCCTAGTGACAACTTCTTTACCCGTTTCCGACAATTCACAGTTGGCGGTGAATTTACCATCACGGAAGCGGTGAAGTTGCGGATTGGATACAGCAACTTGCAACGCCAAGACCTTAGCCTTACGGGCACACTTGGTCTGTCGGGTTTTTCCGCCGGTTTAGGCATTGCGATTGAGCACTTTCGCTTCGACTATGCGTTTTCATCGTGGGGTGTTTTGGGTGGCTTACATCAACTCACGCTGGTCACTGTGCTGTAACTTAAGTGATATACTCCCCAATTTTTCGTGCAAACTCTTGCGGAGTTTGTCGCCAGCGAGCCGTCTCTTCGGCCGAAAATTCATATCGTAGCGTACCTTTATAGAGACACCCAATTCTATCGGCGAGCAGAATGAGTTCTTCCAGCTCAGCGGAAATGAGCAGAATCGCAATGCCAGCTTTGCGCGCTTCCAAAATCTTTTGATGAATGAGCTCAATTGCACCGATGTCAATGCCACGCGTTGGCTGTGCTAAAATGAGCAATTTAAGTTTGGGCCGGCTTAGCTCACGCGCTACGACGACCTTTTGCTGATTTCCCCCTGATAGATTCTCAATCCGCATACTGGGCACAACTTCCTCTGCTGCGCGCACATCAAAGCGCGTGATCATTTCCTTGCAAAATTGCTGCAACGCTTTCCACTTCAAGCTTAGCCGTGCCGTAAACGCTGGCTCATAATGTCGCCCAAATACGATATTTTCCGCCACCGTGTAAGACTTCACCACACCGTAGCGCCATCGGTCTTCTGGCACATGCGACACCCCCAGCTGCGCAATTTCTCGCGGCGATTTGCCATGAAGCGAAACGCCCGATAGCCTTATCTCGCCTGAGAGCTGCGCGCCTTCTTCATTCATTCCCCACAAGGCTCGGAGCAGTTCAGACTGCCCATTGCCCTCTACGCCTGCAATGCCATAGATTTCACCGGCATGCACAGCAAAAGTGAGCTTATCTAAATGCTTAATACCCTTGCGATCGAAGTAGGTTAGCGCTGCCACCTCTAAGACTTTCGGCTTCGGCGCATAATCGGGCATTGCGGGTTGAAAGAGCACTTCTCTGCCGACCATCAAGCGTGCCAGCTCTGGCTTTGAGACTTCACGTGTGGGCAGCGTGGCAACCAGCTCACCGTGCCGCATCACGCTGACCACATCGGAAAAGGTCAGAACCTCGTCGAGCTTATGTGTGATGACGATAACGGTCTTGCCTTGCCTAATGAGTGAGCGCAGCGTAGAGAAAAGTTGCTCCGTCTCAATTGGCGTAAGCACTGCTGTAGGCTCGTCCAAAATTAAAAGGTTTGCGTTGCGGTAGAGCAACTTTAAGATTTCTACGCGCTGCTCTTCGCCGACCGAGAGCGTTGCCAGTTGTGCATCGGGATTGACAGATAGTCCAAACTGCTCAGATAGTTGCTGCAGCCGTGCTCGAGCCGCTTTGAAGTCAAGGCGCAGACCCTGCTTTGGCTCCTCACCTAACACGACATTTTCCAGCACGGTGAGCGTGGGCACAAGCATAAAGTGCTGATGCACCATTCCAATCCCCAAGCGAATTGCCTCATTTGGTGAAGCCAACCACACACGCTTTCCCCGCACATAGATTTCGCCTTCGTCTGGCTGATACATTCCGTAGAGCACTTTCATTAAGGTTGATTTACCTGCTCCATTTTCGCCCACGACGGCGTGCACCGTGCCTTCTTGCACGCTCAGTGAAATGCGGCGATTGGCATAAAACTCACCAAACTTTTTTGAGAGGTTTTTGGTCTCTATCACAACTGGCATGTTTGTATGATGTGGCTTTTAGGCTTGTCTCCTGACGACTCTGTAAGAAAGCTGGCAGTTTTTTCTTACCTTTGTGCAGTCAAACTCAACTTGGAGAAAGGAGAATCAACTATGGCACTCAAAATCACCGAAGAATGCATCACTTGTGGCGCCTGTGAGCCTGAATGCCCGAACACCGCTATCTATGAACCCGGGCGAAACTGGCGGCTCTTCGGCATTGAGCACCCTCCACTTTCCAACGACCATTACTACATTGTGCCCGATAAGTGCACCGAGTGCGTTGGATTTCACGAGGAGTCGCAATGTGCTTCAGTTTGCCCTGTTGATGCCTGCGTGCCCGACCCCAACTTTCCTGAAACGAAAGAGCAACTCCTCGCCAAAAAAGACAAGTTAGAGGCAGATAAGCGTCCGCTACAAGGCGCGTAGCACTTTCAAATGACAAGGGCTAAAAAAATTACGCCTAAGCCAAACATTACCGCCACTGCCCAAAAGATAGCCCCTGCTTGCAGTCCTCCCTCCTCAGCAGGGGCTATGGTGCTATGGCGCTGCCACTGGTTTATGACTGGCCAAGCCAGCAGCGCTCCAACGATGATAAAAATTCCTGTTACCAGCAGTGCAAGTTGCATCGCAAGCAGGTCAAAAGTTGCCAAATAGCCGCATCGAATCGATGCGCTCACACGAGCTCCTTTCAAAGGCTGATGCAGTTGCAAGGTAAAAGGTCACGGAGGATTTGCAAAGATACCCCTCCGCTCACCGAAGTGAAGTCCTCTTACCTCGTCCGTATTAGTTACGGAAAGTCCACTGGGCAATGTAGGCCGAAGGGATAGGATTTTCGCCTGCGTTAGCTAATGTGAGCGCACCGCCCAAAAAGAGACTGTTACCATAGACAGCGAGGGCATCGACAGAACTATTGACTCCATTCCCCGTAGGGGTGGTCAGAGCACTCCAACTTGCACCGTTCCAGCGAGCAATGAAACTAGCTGGCACACTCCCTGCTTGCCCGAAAAAGCCTCCCACATATAGCTCACCCTGATAGACCGCAAGCGCATACACCGCCGTCAAAGTTGCATCATCACTACTGACTCCATTTTGGTCGCCTGTGCCCAGTGCATTCCATTTCGTACCGTTCCAGCGAGCGATGCGGTTGGCTTGAATGCTGCCCGCTTGCGTGAAGCTACCCCCTACATACAGCTCATTGTTATACACTGCCAAAGCATTGACTCGACTATTGACGCCGTTTTGGTTGCCTGCGCCAAGTGTATTCCATTTTGTGCCGTTCCAACGAGCAATGTAGTTAGCCGCTACACCCCCTGCCTGCGTAAATTCACCCCCTACATAGAGCTCACCCTGATAGACTGCAAGGGCAGAAACTGGTCTGTTTGCTCCATTCGCCGCACCAAAGCTTGTCGCCCAACTGCCTGTACCGCCTTGCATGGTTGTCTCCTTTGGCGTTACAATCGGTCTGCCTTTTGCAGTCAAATGCAGCACAAAGCCATCAAGGCTATACACACCATCTCTATCCAAGCATAGCGTGCCATCAGGATTCAAAATCTCCATCACCGACAGCTGCTCGGTGCTTTGGGCAATAAGAGGCTTTGCGCCTAAAAGAATCAGCGTTGTCAGTAGCAAGGAAACGTATCTCATACTTTTGGATAAGCACCTTGTTACTTGCAAACTTCCGCAGGTCAAGCAAAAATGTAACCAGCGACCGCAACTGGCTAAGCATCTTTCTCGACTTTCAGTTGTGTGTTTTCATATGAGCTTCTGGACAAACGGTCGCCTCAGTGGGAGAGGAGGCAATCGTTCAACACAGCTTACAGGAACATTTCAGGCTTCAAGCGCCGTGTAAAATAATGCATTGCGACATTTACCATCCATACCCAGTTGAATGGCTTCCCTTTCATTCGATACCAGATATTTTTCCACGAATACACTTCTTGCTGAATCTTGATAAAGGCACGCAAAAATTCTTCTTGCTCCATCTTGGCTGGCTTGTAGATGTAGTGATAGGTATCATATTTATCCCAGTTAAAGTGCCGAATGCGCGGTCGCATTTCTTCAAACCAAGGCGTGCCTGGGAAGGGCGTGGCGATGGTAAAAACTGGAAACTCAATTCGATTGCGCATAATAAAATCATATGTGCCCTGAAAACTTGCCATCGTATCGGTATCAAAGCCGAAGATAAAGTAGCCCTGAATGCCGATGCCTTGCCTATGCACATTTGCCACCACTTCATCGTAGCGATTGATACGGTTTGAGCCTTTATGGACGTATTTGATGGTCTCAGGCGTTACCGACTCAAAGCCAATGTTGAGAAGTTCGCACCCTGCTTCCTTTGCCAGTTCAGCGACTTTGGGGTCTTCCAAAAAGTTCATTGAGATATTTGCATTCCACTTCGCTCCCAGTCCCACCATTGCATTGAGCAGTTCCTCCATAAAGGCTGGACGAAAGCTAATGTTGTCGTCCATAAACGAAATGTGAATGTCTTTTTTGCCCAAGCGATTTTGGTGGAACTTGATTTCGTCAACCACGCGCTGTGTATCGCGGGTGCGGAACGACTTGCCATAAATCGTAGGCGTAGTGCAGAAGTTGCAGCCGACGGGGCAGCCTTTTGTTGCCAGAATTGGAATGCGGAAACTGTAATTCTTTGAATTCGGTGAGCGCAGGACGATGTTGAAATCAGGTCTCTCCATCTCGGTCATAGACTTGAAGGCGCCTGCGCGATACTGCGGTTTCATTGTGTCATTTTCCACATCACGGCATAGCTCGTCCCAAACTGACTCTACTTCGCCAAAGACCACACTGGTTGCGTGATGTTTAGCTTCATCAAAGAGCATTGTGGGATGCGTGCCACCTAAAATCACTCGCTTGCCCTGCGCCAGCGCCGCATCGGCAATTTGATACGCTTTGGAGACATTGAGCGTGCGTGCTGTAATTGCCACCACGTCGTAGGGTGAAAAATCCTCTGGCACTTTATCTCCGATGCGCTCATCGACAAATTCCACATCAAAATGTTTCTGTGCCAGTGTGCCAACCATCATTAGGTTTAGTGGAATGCTCACTTTGCCTGAGTCCACCATCAAGTTTGTGCGGCTCTTGGGCTGAATGAGTAGCCAACGCTTGCGGCGTGTCGGTTTTTTCTGAGCAGTAGGCAGAATCGTTACCTGCTCGGCGGGCACAAATCCATTCATAGAGTTGCTCCTTTTCGGCAAGGTTAAGGTTAATGGAATTTTTTTGAAAGATACGCACACCGTCTCCAAAGTCAAAGGACGATTTGGACGCAAATGGCTAAAAGTGCGACAGATACGAGCGAGCTACGACCCGTTGGCTTCTCCGTGCTGTTGCCTCACTCAAAGAAGTCCATCAGATTGGTGTCGATTCTGTATTTTTGCCAAAGACTGAAAATGGACAACGCATCACGGACATACCTGCCACCCACCGTGTTCCGACTGCTTTTGCTTCTTTTGGCAGCAGTGGTAGTGGTTGGCAAAACCGCTGAGGTGATGAGCATTTTCACCTCACCCACTGATGAAAATCTCTTTCAGGATACGCCTGAGGGCGTGCGCATTATGCACGTAACGCCGGGTGGTGTTTCCGACCAAGCTGGCATTCGAGTAGGCGACATTCTCACCGCCATCAACAATCAAACTTTTCAGAATGCCCGCGAAGCAAATGCGATTCTCAAGAGAACAAAGCCGGGCGATGTGCTTAGCTACACCATTCGCCGTGGTTCAGAGACGCTGGTGCTCAATGTTACCATTGCCCGTGTCGGCATTGATTGGGCGATTTTGCTCTCACTCCTTGTGATGGCGATGGCTGTGCTGGTTGCACTTTTTGTAGGCTTGCTTCGCCCGCAGCTCAAAGGGGCCCAACTGCTTTCGCTCTCTCTGCTCTTGCTCTCACCTGTCTTTGTCATTACAGGTTTAGGAAAAGGTGGCTTAGGTGGTGTGCTTTGGTGGACAGGAACGTTTCTGGCTGTGCCGCTTTCGCTGCATGCGTCATTGCACTACCCTGCCCCCAAGCGACAAGTGGCGGCGCAAGTGCGCTGCGTGCAGGCGGCTTATTTCATTAGCTTTTCTATCTGGCTTGCTTTGGTGTTGGTTCGTCCTTCTGCACTGGTCTTTATTGGTGTCAGCAGCATCTATGCCGCCTCTATGGCCGCGCTGGCACGTGAAATTGTCGTGCGGCACGACGCTGAGACCCAACGTTTCCAGCAATGGATTTGGCGCGCCTTTGGGCTTTTTGCTCTCTCTTACCACATCGGTTGGCTGCTTTTTGTGCTCTTCGGCAGAGAGTTTCTTTATGTGTTGTTGCTCTCGGTAGCCGTGCCCGTCGCATACTTCTACAGCATTACGAAGTATCGCTTCTTTGGCATCACGCGCATTATGAAGCGCGGGCTTACTTACAACATCGCCCTTGCCGCCTTGATTTTGCTAATTGCCGTGCTGAGCCTTAACACGATTGCCTTTCTGGTGAGCCTGCACTTTGAGCATCAAATTAGTGTGAAGTTTTCACCCGTGAGCGTAAAGATTTTCATTGACCAACAAATGCCTGCGGGCAATAAGGAAGGCGAGCGATTTTTGTATATCGCGTTTGGTGCTTTGCTCACGGTTGTCTGCTGGCTGCTTTTGCGCCAGTCTAAACGAATGCTGGATAAGTGGTTCTACCGCCAAGAGTATAACTACAAGCGCGCCCTCACAGAGCTATCTGAAATTTTAGCTGAGAAGATTACATCGGAGGAGCTGGCTGAATCGCTCTGCAAAGAAATCGTAAAGTATATGCAGCTGAAAGGGGCAGCGATATTTCTTCTCGAAAAAGGTCGCTATCGCCTCGCCTTTGCAGAAGGCAGTTGCAAGTCGCTTACCACGCGCAATATATCCATTCTTAATCTTCACGAGTTTGATCTTCAGTTTCCACAGCCGATTAGTGAATTTCTCTCGCCTGATAGCCCCAGTGCACTTCAGCTCCTACAAGAGGCAGACGTGCAACTCTTGGTGCCCCTTCTTATTAAGCAGAAGCCTGTGGGAATGATTCTTTTAGCCGAAAAGCGCTCTGAGGAAATCTACAAGGAAGATGACGTGCACTTTATTGACTCTCTGGCAAAGCAAGCGGCGGTCGCGTTTGAGAACGCTCGTCTGAATCGGGAAGCCAGCGACAAGCGCCGATTGAAGCGCGAGCTTGAATTTGCCCAAAAAGTGCAGCAAGAACTTTTGCCACGCCTATCAGAAGACACTCCAATTGCGGCCAACCTTCGCATTGCGACGGCTTACTTTTCCGTCGGTGAAGTTGGCGGCGACTACTACGATGTGCTTTATGATAAGCCTACTCCGTCTTCTGAGCCAGAAAGCCTGATGGTGCTGGTAGGTGATGTGGCTGGCAAAGGCATTTCAGCGGCAATGTATATGTCGCGCGTGCAAGGCATTGTGCGCACGCTCTATCACGGCGGACTTCGTGCTCCGAAAGCTCTGCTCGAGCAGCTCAACACGATGCTTTTTTCAAAGGACGCACGGCGCGCATTTGTAACGATGATTTGTGCACGCTTTACACCCAAAGCGAAAACGCTTGATGTCGCTCGTGCTGGACATCTCCCAATGATTTGGTATTCTGCGCACGAAAAGAAAGTGCACGTGGTGAAGCCGTCGGGCATCGCTATTGGGCTGGATTCTGGCAAGATTTTCGCTCACGCCCTTCAGACAGAGACGATTCACTACGACGAGCGTGATATTTTTGCTTTCTTTTCAGACGGCGTTACCGAAGCGAGAAATAAGGACGGTGAAGAATTCGGTATGGAACGGCTGATGGAGCTGATTGCACGCCATGCGACCCACTCTGCCAGCTACCTACGCGCTACCATTGAAAGCGAACTGATTGACTTTGTGGGCACCAGCGACCGCTTTGATGACATCACCTTGCTTATCATCAAGGCGGAGCCGATAACGACTGCACCGCCTCTTGAGAACAGTGCACACCCATCAACCAGTGAACCGCTCCCAGCACAGCTTTCAGGTCTACCGAATGACTGAGCCTGCTCGGATTCTCATCATACGCCTTAGCTCTATTGGCGATATTGTGCTGGCTACCCCCCTTGTGCGACAAGTGCGCACTCGCTTTCCACACGCCACCATTGATTTTCTCACCAAACCTGCTTTCGCAGAACTTTTGGCACATAATTCGCATCTTTCACACCTTTTTACCACTGAGAATTTTACCTCTGCTTATCGCTATGACCTTTGCATTGACTTGCAAAACAATTGGCGCTCCTACCGCTTGCGCCACCGCCTCGCTTCAAAGACATTTGTATACAGAAAGCAAAACTGGCGGAAGTTTTTGCTCGTTGCCTTTAAGTGGCGCTGGCAGCTGGATACGCGCCCTGTGCCTTTGCGCTACCTTTCTGCTTGTGCACCGCTTGGCCTTGTCGATGATGGTAAAGGCTGCGAGCTGTTTCTCTCCGATGCCCATAGAGCATTCGCCCAACGCTCGCTTGCAGCCTTGCCCACGCTTGCAGTCTGCTACGGTGCAAAGCACTTTACGAAGCGCTTTCCGCTAGAGAAACTTGCGCGGGTTCTTAATGCGCTGCAGCAAGCCGAGCCTCTACTTCAAGTCGTGCTCTTAGGGGGCAGGGAAGATGCGGTCCTCGGTCAAATGCTTACCCAACAGCTTACGCCCAGCCCGCTTGTGAAAAACTTTTCAGGACAGTGTTCGCTCTTAGAAAGCGCTGCGTTGATTGAACGCGCTGATGCTGTTCTAACCAACGACACGGGTCTAATGCATATTGCTGCCGCCTTTCAGAAGCGTCTCGTTGTTCTCTTTGGCTCATCGGTTCGCGAGTTTGGCTTTCTACCTTTTCGTGCCCCTTTCGAGCTGATAGAAAACCCTGTGGCAACATGTCGACCGTGCTCGCATATTGGGCGTTCTCACTGTCCAAAGGGGCACTTTAGGTGTATGAAGGAATTGGATGAGCAGGCTATTGTTGCGGCGGTGCGTCGGGCGTTAGGCTTAGGCGTGCCAGTGGCGTAGAAAAACAGAGCATGCGGCTTTTCATCGCACCTTCCCCATGCAGCACAAGGCGATCTGGGTAGACTTCGACAATGCCAAATGCATTACTGCCTTCGGGCGCCTCGACAAGGGCTTCCAGTGAAATGAAATGCACACCACGCTCTACGGTCTCCGCTCCTTTGTGGTAATGCCCATTGAACCAAACCGCTGAGTTAGGAGAAGAAAAAATTAGGCTCTGCACTTCAGCATAGTTCCAGAGGATGCCGTGCCCTTCATCGGTCGTTTGCCAATGCACAGGGAAGTGGCAGAGAAACACAATTCGCTCGCCACGCATTTCTGCCCAGCGAATTTCTGACTCCAACCAAGTTAGCTGCGTTTCACTAAGCGCGCCACACCACTCACGCATTGTTGGGTTTTGTGCTAAAAACTCTCTTGCTTTCTCACGCGCCTCCCCGTCACTCTCTATGCTGATATCCATTCCGTAGAGTGCAATGAAGCGAAATCCTTTGTGTGAAAAGGCGTAATACGGCTCATTCATCTGGAAGCGACGCAGCAGGTCTTCAAGGCGCACACTTAGGCAGTGATTGCCGATGAGATGAAAGCATGGCGCATCAGTGCGCTCCAGAATTGAGGCAATTAGTTGAAATTCACCATAGGTTTCAGCGCCGTTGCCATGCACGATATCGCCGAGCTGGACCACAAAAGCCAGCGACTGCCGATTCCAGTACTCTACTGCTGCTCTTAGCTTTTCGGGCACTTCCCTAAAGCGCAGCCTGCCTTGTGTTTCCAGATTGGCGTACTGAATGTCGGTGATAATTCCGAAGGAAAATAGCGGCGATGATTCTGACATATTGAATTTTTCTTGCTACGCCAAACACTCCAGCCGTAGAGCGACGTTTCCATACCCTTTCTGCCACTTTGCTTTTAAGACGGTGCTGTCCCCTCCCTCTCGCTTGCGCTCGAGCATTGCCGTCTGTGTCTTCTTATCGCCTATCGTGATTCACTTGACATCAATTCAAGTTTTTTTAACTTGCGTATTCTCAGAGCAACATTTTCAATCTCAAACCAGCCAAGTAACTATGACGCAGTTCAGTGAACAAAATGAAGTCTCGCAATCCCTCAGCATCTTCGCTGAACTTGAAAAGCACGACTACGAGCAGCTCATTTTTTGCTCTGACCAAAGAGTCGGGTTGCGGGCTATCATTGCGATTCACAACACAACGCTGGGACCTGCCTTAGGCGGCGCAAGAATGTGGATGTATCCTTCAGAGCAAGATGCTATTATTGATGCCCTCCGTTTAGCACGCGGTATGACCTATAAAGCGGCGGTTGCACGCCTCAATCTGGGTGGCGGCAAAGCGGTCATTATTGGTAATCCTGAACGCGATAAGTCTGAAGCCCTCTTTCGCACTTACGGTCGCTTTGTCGAAGGTCTGGCTGGGCGGTATATCACGGCAGAAGATGTAGGCACGAATGTGCGCGATATGGAATGGGTGCGAATGGAGACAAAGTATGTTACTGGTATTTCCCGTGCCTTAGGCGGCAGCGGCGATCCCTCACCTGTTACGGCGCTCGGCGTCTATATGGGAATGAAAGCCGCTTGCAAGGAGCGATATGGCAATGACAGCCTCAACCGCAAAAAAGTGATGGTGCAAGGTGCTGGGCAAGTAGCTTATCACCTCTGTGGGTACCTGCGTGCTGAAGGCGCTATTGTCTATATTAGCGACATCTACGAAGAAAAGGCTTACCGCATTGTGAATGAATACGGAGCGATTTATGTTAGACCAGAGAGCGTCTATGACCAAGAAGCACATATCTTTTGCCCAGCAGCATTAGGCGGAATTTTGAACGATGAAACGATTCCACGCCTTAAGGTCGATATCGTCGCTGGTCCGTCGAACAACCAGCTACGCGATGAAGTGGTGCACGAGCAAATGCTCATTGAGCGTGATATTCTCTATGTGCCAGATTTTGTCATTAATGCTGGCGGCTTGATTAATGTCGCCAATGAACTTGAGGGCTACAATCAAGAGCGTGCCCTTTCGCAAGCCCGAGAGATTTATGATGTGATTCGGGACATTCTCAAACTCGCCAAAGCGAACGATATTACGCCTAATGCCGCTGCGATTCAGTTAGCAGAAGAACGGCTACGGAAAATTGGACAGATTAAATCTATCTATGCTGGTGAGAGCGACTATGCGGGGCGTTTGGGTGAGATGCATGCTCGCCGATAAGTCCACTGTCAAGCAATTTGGGCAATGCGCTGCCGCCTGCAGTGCGATGCCACTTTGCGAATTTCTTTAACCCAAAATCTGTTTGAACTGCTGAAATATCTTTCATAACCCAATCGTTCTTTCTCTGATGATGAACCGCCGACAAGTTCGCGAGGTTGTGATGCAAATTCTCTATGCACGTGAGGTTCGCAAGGAAGACAACATCAGCAAAGTGGCAGAAGGACTCATTCCTGAAGAAATTCTCTCGCAAGAGAAAAGCAAATCCTTCGCTTATAAGTTGCTTAGTGATGTCGTTACAAACTTGCCGCTCATTGATTCTTACATCGCTAAGCATGCAGATAACTGGGAATTAGACCGTATGGCGATTATTGACAAAAACCTGATGCGTATGGCGATTGCTGAATTTCTATTCATGGAAGATGTTCCACCGAAAGTTTCCATTAACGAGGCTATTGAGATTGCCAAGAAGTATAGCACAGACAAGAGCAGCAAGTTTATCAATGGCATCTTAGATGCCACACTTAGCGAACTGAGGCAAACAGGCAAGCTGCATAAGTCAGGGCGAGGCTTGATTGACATTCCTGCTAAGCACCCTAAGACTGTCCCTGTCCCTACTTCAGCGCCTGAAAAACAAGCGGTTTCACCACCTACATCTTCTTCCCCCAAAGCATCACCTAAGGCGAACGTTGCCAAACCCTCGTCACCCGGCGCATCGAGTAAGAAAACAACTTCAACCCAGAAGCCAAAATGACGCACCTGCCAACCGCTGCTGCGCAAAAGTTTATCGCTATTGGTGATATTCACGGTTGCTTGCAACCGCTGCAAGCTTTGCTGGATAAGCTCTCCCCTGCTTCAGATGAAATACTAGTCTTTCTTGGCGATTATATCGATCGCGGTCCTGACTCCAAAGGCGTCATTGATTACCTGCTTGAGCTTCGCGAGAAGCACCCTTGCGTGTTCTTAATGGGGAATCACGAGTTTATGATGCTCGAGTATCTCGACTTTGGTCGCGAGGCTGGCTGGAGCCTCAATGGCGGTCAATCTACTTTGGACTCTTACACCGTTGATGGACAGGTTCAGATTCCTGACTCACACATTGAATTTTTGCATCGCTGCGTCTATTACTACGACACAGATCAGTATTTCTTTGTGCACGGTGGGCTAAAACCCACTCGGTCAATAGCCGATAACCTTAAACTGCTTTCGCCACTCGACTTACTTTGGGAACGTGAACATCTTAGCCCGCATCATCTTTTCTATGAAGACTACGCATGGGAAAAAACTGTCGTTTGCGGCCATACGCCTCGCCCTGAACCCATCCTCAAAGAGAAACTGATTTCCATTGACACAGGCTGCGTCTATAATTACTCACCAGAGCTGGGGCGACTCACTGCGATTCGCTTGCCTTCGCTGCAACTCACTCAGGTAGACAATCGCGCTCAGAAGTTTTCGTTTTCTGGCTGGCTCAAAGCGAAGCTCGCTGGGGTTGGGCGCTAAGCTCACTTGAATCGACTATGACGAAGCGAGAAAAATTTCAGCGCGTCCTTGCCATTCTCAGTAAAAAATACCCTTCGCCGCGCACCGAACTTATCTACCAAACTCCCTTCCAGCTACTTATTGCCACAATTTTGGCTGCGCAATGCACCGATAAGCGCGTTAATATGGTGACGAAACCCCTCTTCGAAGCCTACCCTGATGCCGCCGCGATGAGTCGCCTTTCGCTCGAGGAACTCAAAGACCACATCAAATCCATCAACTTTTTCAATAACAAAGCTAAACACATCTACGCACTGGTTCGTGTGCTACTGGAAAAGTATGGTGGGAAAGTGCCCGAGACGCTAGAAGAGCTCACTGCATTGCCGGGCGTAGGGCGCAAAACTGCTCATGTGGTCATGAGCAACTGTTTTGGGAAACCTGTCTTAGCCGTAGATACCCATGTTTTTCGCGTCTCTAATCGGCTTGGTCTTGCCAAAGCCGATAATGTGCTTGAGACTGAGCGGCAACTGATGAAATACCTCCAACCTGAAGAAGTCAGTGACTTTCATCACGCACTTATTTTACACGGGCGATACACTTGCAAAGCACAGTCGCCCCAGTGTCAGACATGTGAGCTGACGGCACTTTGCACTTACTACAAGCAACTGAGACGCCGTAAGCCCCTTCCTACCCAGCCACGCCAGAAACGGTCTATGCAGTCTACTCGCTCAGCCTCCAGCCTTAAAGTTTAGCTTGCCTTGCAAGTATTTTTCTCTTGAAGCCATCTTCGGGGAGAAAAAGTCCTACTTTTTGCGTTATGGCAGTTCAATGCGGCGGAAGAATCGTGCAGGTACGCCTGCGACAATCGTGTAGGGCTCCACATCTTTGGTGACGACTGCGCCTGCGCCTACAATTGCGCCCTCTCCAATCGTGATGCCCGCTAAGATGGTCGCTCCACTGCCAATGCTTGCACGACGCTTTACGCGTGTTGGCACAACTTTCCAATCGGCTTCGGTTTGCATTGTACCGTCAGGATTTGCTGCGCGCGGATACTTGTCATTGATGAACATTACGCCATGTCCGATAAAACATTCATCTTCAATCGTTACGCCTTCGCAAATGAAAGTGTGGCTTGAAATTTTGCAATTTTTGCCGATGAAGGCGTTTTTCTGAATCTCTACAAACGTGCCAATTTTTGTGCCATCGCCGATCTCGCAGCCGTAAGCATTGACAAAGGCAAATATCTTTACATCTTTGCCCAGCTTGACATTGCTTAGGCGAATAAAATTTTCTTTCAGGTAGGCGTCGTCCATTTTAGTCGTAGTGCAGTGGAATAATCTTTCCTTGCTGTTTGATAGAGCGTTCTGATGCTTCCAAGATACGCACCACGTTCAATCCAGCAATTCCATCTGTAATTGGCGTCCGATTCTGCTTGATGCAGTCGACAAAGTGCTGCGTTGCGATGGTGAGCGCTTCAGTTTGGTCCAGCTTAGGCGCATACATATCGCCTGTGCGGTATTGCACCAGCGTTTCATAGACGCCTTCTTTGGTCTTGACCTCTACGCCTTTGTCATAGACTTTCACCTTTTCGCTGTTTTCCATATCGTCGAAGACAATCATTGACTTTGTGCCACCAATCAGCACAGTGCGAATCTTGACAGGCGCTAGCCAATTTACATGGAAGTGCGCAATGACGTCGTTGTCAAAGTTCACGGTAATGTAAGCAATATTTTCCAATCCGTTACTGATGTGGCAACTGCCGATTGCAGACACGGATACAGGGCGCTTGTCAATCAGGTAGTCCATTATGGAGAGGTCGTGTGGCGCAAGGTCCCAGACCACATTCACATCGTGCTGGAACAGTCCCAAATTGATGCGCACAGAGTCAAAGTAGTAAAAATCGCCCAGCACCCCTTTGTCAATGAGTTCCTTCATTTTGCGCACGGCGCCCGTGTAAATGAAGGTGTGATCAACCATCAGTTTCAGGTTCTTCTTCTCCGCCAGATTGATGAGCGTTTCGGCTTCCGCCACTGTCGCTGTAAAGGGTTTTTCAACCCAGCAGTGTTTGCCTGCTTCGAGTGCCGCTTTGGCCAGCGAAAAGTGAGTGGACACTGGCGTGGCAATTGCAACGATACCGACATCTTCGCGTCGCAACACGTCTTCAAAGTTAGGGGTAATTTCCACTTCTGGAAACTTACGCTTGATATTTTCTAAGCGCTTTGGGTCTTTGTCGCAGCCAATGACCCCACTGAGGTCGCTCACGCCTAAAAAATTTCGCACAAGATTGGGCCCCCAGTAGCCCAGACCGATAACGGCTGTCTTCATAAATTTTCGCTCATTGGTTGATTGCTTGAAGCAGTTTGGCGTGATGAGGTAAAGTTCATTCTACAGCTTGAGCTGTGTTTTTAGGCCGCATTCAGTATCCACCTTTTGCGAGCAGCATCACGGGCAGCGTTTTGAGAATGAGCTTTAAATCCATCAGTGGCGACATGTTTTCAATGTAATACAGGTCTAAAATGACCATATCGTTGAAACCGACAGCGCTGCGTCCAGAGACTTGCCATAAGCCGGTGCAGCCTGGCGTTACTGAAAGCCGACGCTTGTGCCACGCCTCGTATTCTTCCCATTCGTAGGGCATACAGGGCCTTGGCCCTACAAGGCTCATATCGCCTTTGAGCACATTAAAGAGCTGCGGCAGTTCGTCTAAGCTGGTCTTGCGCAGAAAGCGCCCAATTGGCGTAACCCTAGGGTCATTGACGATTTTCTTCACTTGCGTCAGCTCTCCACTTTCGCTTACCACTGTTTTTGAAATATCTACTGCACCGTTTTTAGCCTCGGCAATTAGCTTCTTTGTAAACTCACGGTGAATGCTATCATCGTTATTGACATACATTGAGCGGAATTTATAGAACTCAAATGGCTTGCCGTCTTTGCCAATGCGAATTTGTTTGAAAAACACTGGTCCTTTGGAGGTCAGTTTAATCAGCAGCGCAATAATCAGAAATGGCACTGCCAGAACAATCAATCCGATGAGCGAGGCGACAATATCAAAAATGCGCTTGTAAATCAGGAAAGCCGTGTTGTCTTGGTTTTTCGTCATTGCAATCACAGGTACGCCCAAGTATTGCTCTACAAATACCTTGTTTGGAATAATGTCATACAGCTCCGATGAGACTTTGGTGACGGCTCTGGTCGAGCGGGCTATGTCTAAAATTTCAATCAGACGCTCGTAAGTAATGTTATCCATAACTACCAACACTTCATCGACTTTGTGTTCTTCCACCAGTCTGGGTATATCCTTGCTTGTGCCCAAAACATATGCTGACTCAAACACACGTTCGCCCTTTGGCAAGGTGTCATCTGCAAAGCCAACTACCTCGAACCCGTGTGTGGTGTCCAGCATCAGGTTTGCTGCCATCATTCTGCCACTTTTGCCCGCGCCCACGATTAACACCTTGCGGCGAATGATTTGACTTTTGGCAAGGAACATATACAGTGGACGAAAGATTGCAATGCGATACAGCGCCAGCCCTGCCAAGGAAAACACTGCAAAGTAGCCAATGATAAGACGGCTATCAACCAGTGCATTACCCTTAAAGAAAAACGCCGCTACAATCAACCCAATGATGCCATATCCAACAGACTTAAAGATAGCCACACCTTGCTCCACAATGGTTAGAAACACATTGATTTTGTAGAGGTTGAAGTGGTGCAAGATTGCAATCCATACTATGCCATACGCCGCGACAAACTCAACCTGTGTCCAGAGGTCAGGGATTTCCTTCATCTCACTCCATACCCCGCCGTAGCGTAGCACTACAGCAGCAAAGAACGCCAGCATCACCACGAGGTAATCGCAGGCTGCAATGATAAATTTGTAGGCTGGGATTTGCCGGAGCATATTACCTCACCATCGGCTTAGTTGTTGTAGAATCGCTTCCTCGACTCTGTTTGATGGGCGATAGGGTGTTGTAGACGGGTCTTTCTTCCTCAGTGGTATGTTTTGAACTTCTTCTTCGGAGCGAATAAAGCGAATCATTCCACGCCGTTCCATATCCGCATCTAAGGCGCCTTGTTTGCCAGCGAAGATGCTGTAGACGGGCACACCCAACAGTGCAGCCTCCCGATTCATCGTGCCCCCCCCTGAAATGAGTAGGTCAGAGTGATAGGCTAAATCCAATCCATTGACCGCTCGCTTTGGAATGAGCATTTGTGAGGTGCTAAGCTGCAAGCGGTGCACCAGCGCTTCAAGTTCAGTCCTTTGCGCCTCCGTGCGTGGCAAGACAATCGTCCAGACCTCTGCATTCGTCAATAGCCGCCTTAGCAGAGCTTCTAAGATGGCTTCGCTCTGCGCGTTGTGATAGTTCGCCGCACTCGCAGGTGGGCGCAGCGTCACAATCACCTTCTTTAAGTCAATGGTTACTCCATTTTCCGCTTCCACCTTTTGCCAAAACGCAGTATCGGGTTCATAGTAGCTCAGATACAGCTCCTCTTTGTAGCCTTCGTATCGGATGCGCTTGTGTGGCTTTAGACCAATTTTATCCAGTGTGGCATCTGGGATACGGCTTGGCACCATCACATAGTTTGAAAAGGTGTTGAAAATAAAGGTTTCTGTGTATTCATAGTCATACATCGTGATAGTGGGAATCCCAAGCTGCCGTGCTGCCAAGACCATTGAGCGAGACCCGTGACTGAGTGCTACCGACACCTGCACACCAGATTTTCTTAGGGCACGAATGTAGGCGCGCAGTGCAACCGCTCGCTCTACTAAGCCCAAGAGCTTCTTGACTTTACTTTTCCCTGCATGTTCACCAATCACCACAAACTTACCTTCCAAGCCCGCATTTTGCAGCAGCTCTACCGTTTGGGCGTAGTTTCGCGCAGTCAGTACCACTCTCCGCCCCAGTGCTTCGCAGCGTCTTACAATCGGCACAAAGAGCGGCACGTGCGGTGAGTTATCTACGTCTATCCAAATTGCTCGGGCGGATTGCACAGTTTTTTCTCTCCCTTGTTTTGTGCTCCGTTTAGCCTCGCAAGGTGATGGGGTGTAAAGGTAAGAAAATTCTCTGACTTTTCTTGCACACCCTGTGCTCGTGCGCACAGCAGTTGCCTACTCTGTCTTCACTCATTCGACCAGTTGCAAGGCTCAAAAGCCTATGCTGTGCCCAACCAGTCTTAAAGCAAGGGCTTTGGCAAGCGTTCCAGTTCAGGTCTTGCAAAGAGAAAGCCTTGCATATAGCGAATGCCAGACGCCGCAAGAAAATTGCGTTCATCTACCGACTCAATGCCTTCTGCGATAATCTCAATACCCACTTCTTTGCAGACCGTTAGAATTCCATGAAGAATTGCTTGTCGGATTCGATCTTGATGAATATTGCGTACCAGTGCCACATCGAGCTTGATGAAATCGGGCTGAAACTCTGCCAGCAAGTTTAAGCCTGAGTAGCCTGCACCGAAATCATCAATTGCTGTCTTGAAACCTTGTCGCTTGTATTCCTTGATAATTGCTGCTAAATGGGCTCTGTCTTCAATTTTTTCGCCCTCGGTTACCTCAAAAATGATGCGCTCAATTGGGAAGCTGTAGAGCTTGGCAGCTTCCAGTGTTGTGCGAATGCATGTCTCTGGGTGATAGACTGCATTTGGCAAAAAGTTAATGCTAAGGTGTGCAGAAAGCTGCAGTCGAGCTGCCAATTCAATTGCTTTGACGCGAATTGTTTGGTCGAAGCGGTAGCGATTATGGCTATCAACTAGAGCCAAAATGTCTGCTGCACTTTCCCCTTCTTTGCTTCGCACCAGTGCTTCATACGCGAACACCGTGCCTGCCACTACATCAAGAATTGGCTGGAATGCCATTGAGAACTGAAATGATAGTCCTGCCCCATTCAGGCAATCTTGGCAAGACAGCACAGCATAGTTTTCCTGCATCTTCATTGCTTTGCAACCCCTGCTTATTGAGCTGATGTTTTCAGCTTTTCTTTGCACCGATACCAACTCACAGTTGCTGCTCAGAAATGTCTTCCTCGCGCCTAAGAGACAGGATTGCCTTTACTCTTTTCCGTCTAAGGCTGCTTTAATCGTGATACGCAAATCCGTCAGGTGAGCACGTGTCGCTTCGTCTGCCCCCTGCACCGCTTGGATGCGTTTTAGTAATTTTTCCAGTGTCCCTACTGCCACTGCTTTTAGCTCTGGATTGGATACTCTGGGTGTTGCGCCTGGAGTTGGCAGGCGCGTTGGTTGCGTCTTTTCAATGAGTTGCTTTACGAATTCGCGCTGGAGATTGCGTCGCATTGCTGAGACTCGGCCTGTGCTAAGCTCACTGAAAATTCCATCGCTTAGGTCGCTGACCATCTCGGTTAGCGTGTAGGTTGCATTACCTGCGATTTCATAGTCGACCATAGCTTTGGTTCGAGCTGTGTTCATCAATTGCGCCAGCACGCGCGCTTGGTGCCCCAGAATCAAGTCAGCATATCCCACCGCCCCGATGCGGTCAATTACTTCTCGTGGCAGTAGGTCTTTTGGCAGCTGGAATACATTCTCTTGCAAAAATTTCATTGCGGCTTTTTGCTTCTCTCTCGGCACTGGTTCAAAGTTCTTTTCCCCTTGTCCATAGAAGTAATTAGTCTCAACCATTCCCCCAATCAAACTTGCTACATGCCCGACCTCAAACGAGCGCTGTGTAAAGAATTCTTCTGCAATGTCCTTGAGCCGGGTGTAATCTTCGTTGGGGCGCGTGAAAGCCGTGAGCATTTTCTTAGAGACGCGCGCAAGGTTTTTGAGTCCTAAGGCGGTGGCTTCAAGTGGGTCGGAGCCGATATCCTCACTTTGGGCTGTGGGGTCGTAAGGGTCGCCTTGCCTGCCAAAGCGCAGCATTGGATTTGCAATCTGACGCATTGCAATCTCATTGAGTTTTTCTTTTTCTTGTTCTGGCGTCAGTCCATAGAAAGGCTTATATCCCCACTCTACGGCGAACTCATCGTAGGGCCCAATAGTTGGAATGAGACGTGGCCGTGGTTTGTCTTCTGGCTGTGCAACGTAGTTGAAGCGCCCATAGTCCATTATGGAGGCTTCAGTGCCATATTTTGCAGTAAACTGCGCATCGCGCAGTTGCTTGACTGTGTAGCTTGAGGAAGCCTTAAAGTTATGTGGAAATCCTAAGCAGTGCCCAACTTCATGGGCCGCTACATATTCAATCAACTCGCCGGATAGGTCATCTGGCAAGGGCATTTGATTGGCACGTTCATCTACCGCACCAGCTTGCAGGAAATACCATTTTTGCACCAGTGCCTGGACATTGTGGAAAAACTTGATGTCTGCATCAATGATCTCTCCACTTCTGGGGTCTCGGATAGATGGTCCATATGCGTTCTGAATTTCAGAGGGAAGCCAGCGAATAGAGCAGTATCGTGCGTCTTCTGGATCCCAGTTTGGGTTATCGTCTGGTGCATCTTTGGCAAGAATTGCATTCTTGAACCCCGCCTTTTCAAAGGCTTTTTGCCATGCTTCTACTCCACGCTTGATGTAAGGACGCCACTTGGCTGGCACCTCAGGCGCAATGTAGAAGATAATCGGTTTGACTGGCTCGCTCAGTTCTGCCGTTGTATCCTTTTTTTCCAAGCGAAAGCGTGAGATGTAGCGCTTGCGCTCAATACCAGAATTGGAATTGTTGTAGTCGACAAAATCTTGCGTAAAGAACCCAATTCGGGAGTCATACTCGCGTGGTTTCATTGGCACCTCGGGTAAACGCACCATACTGAAATGCACCTCGACGGTAATTGACCCTAACGCATTATCCGCTCGCGGACGCGATGGCTGCGGTGTAGGAAGCGACCCAGCACGGTTTGGCGTGACAGGGTTGGCGCGATAGGTTAGCACAGCACGCGTCTCAATGTTGGTTGGAAATGCTTTTATGCTCTCAATGAAGGTGCGCTTTGGGTCGAGCGAAATCGCATCATAATTTGGTGCAAAATTTACAGGCTGCTGGCGTGGCGAAAACTCAGGCATATCGGATACAAACATCGGCGTTACATCCATCACTACGGAGGAGTCCTTTCCAAAGGCAAGGATGTCGAAACTCATCAAAATTGCATCGATGTTAGAGTTTGCAACGGCTTGCTTCACATTTCCGTCTGTCGAGCGCAGCCCATAGTAGACATTGCGTAAAAGAACCATATTGCCTTTGCGCTCCCACTTTACCACGCGATTCGCCAGCTCCGTGCCACCATAGCCGTAACTGGCTTGTGTCTTGGACACTTGGGCTACAATCAAGAACTCCTTGCCCAGCTCCTTTTGTGGAATCTCATAATAGACCTTATCCTCAATGCGATGCACATCAAAGATGCCCCTAAGCGTTGTGGCACCTTTTATTACCTCAGCATACGGACGAATCTTCGGACGACTGGGCATTGAGCTGGGAAGCGAATCGTTTCGCAGCTGTGCAACCGACGTGCTTGCTCCACATAGCACCAGCACAAGACAGATAACAAAGTGAGAGCGCATTTTCGTTGGATTTTTAGTTAGAAAATTGAGCGGTGAAACAAATTGATGTGCACATTTGCACTAAGGCACTTACCGTTATGGGCATCTTGCAATTTGATGCTAGTTTTTTTGTATGCCAACTCCCTAAGTTGGGAGCGTTGTGGTCAATTTATGCAATTCCGACTTGATGCAGCTGCAATTTGTCAGTAACTTTACCACAGCACTCACTGAGGTGCATTCAACCTGCAAACTTTGCTTAGCGCACTATGACACGTTCCTCACCCGTCCTACGGCGCCCTAACTTATTGCGGAAAAACACTTACCATCTTTTCCAAATATGCTTTGCTGTGCTGGTTGGTCTTTTTTTGCTTCTGTCACCCCTTGCTGTTGCAGCGTGGTCAATCAGCTACCCACCCGCCACGCAGACTTTGCCCACCGACAGCCTGACCGTCGCTACACTATGTGACCTTGCGGAGGAATACCGCACTCACAATGCCGATAGCGCCCACCACTTCATTCAGCAAGCTGCCGCCATAGCCGAGAAACTTGGCTCAAAGTCTCTTCTACTTCGGATTTTCAAAGTGAAAGGCGACCTTGCTCGAGATCAAGGTTCACACGCCGACGCTATTTCGCTCTATAACCACGCACTCAGTCTTGCAAAGGAAATTCGCGACACTGCCAAGCTTGCTATTCTCTACAACAACCTTGCCCTTGTCTATTCACGACTCAGTGAGTATCCCACAGCACTTGACTACCACTTCCAGTCACTCAGAATCAAAGAACAGCGCAAGGATACATTAGGTATTGCTAATTCGCTCTCCAACATTGGCTTGATTTACAAAAAGCAGGGCGAATATACTGAGGCACTCCGCATGTATGACAGTGCGCGCCGCATTTTTCAAGCGCTCGGTCATTTGCGCGGTCTTTCCGCCGTATTCAATAACATTGGCGCAATCTATCGCTTGCAAGAGCAATATGACTCGGCTCTCTTTTACTACACCCGCTCGCTGGAGTTCGAGCGTCAAAGTGCCAAGTATCCGGATATAGCCACAAACTTAGTGAATATAGCCGATGTCTATCTTCAGACAAACCACCTTTCAGACGCAAGGCGCTCTGCTGAAGAAGCGATTATGCTCTACCAGAAAGCCAATGACCGCAGTGGGCTAGTCACAGCACTCCGCACCTTGGGCGTGATTTTGAGCCGTGAGGGTCGCTCCAAAGATGCTGTGAAGATGCTCCAGCGCAGCATTGAAATTGCCCAGTCCATTTCAGAGCCAGAGGAAGCCTGCGACTCTTACCATGAACTTGCTGCAATCTATGCTCGCAATCAAGACTATGAAAAAGCCCTTGATGCCTATAAAACATACCATGCCTTGTATGATACACTACTCAATTTGGAGAAATCCAAAGCGCTCAATCGGCTAAAAACGCTCTATGAGACCGAGAAAAAAGAGCAGGAAATCCTGCGCTTGCAGCAAGAAAATAAGCTGCAAGAGTTAGAACTTTCACGCGAGATGCTACTTAGGAATTCATTTCTTATCGTCTCTGTCTTAGCGGTCGTGCTATTAGGCGTTGCTTACCGAGCTTATCATATCACACAGAAATCAGAGCAAGCTTTGCGTGAAAAGAACATTGCGCTAGCTGAGGCGCTGCAAACTGCTGAAGAGCAGCGCCGAATCGCCGAAGTGCAGCGCCAGGTCGCAGAGCAGCAACGCCGAATTGCCGAAGAACAGCGCCAGATTGCTGAAGAGCAGCGCCGAATCGCCGAAGAAGCCAGTCGTATCAAAACAGAGCTTCTTTCTATTGCCGCACACGACCTCAAGAACCCTCTGCAATCCATCTCAGGCTTTGCGGAACTGTCACTTGAACAACTTCCATCTTTGGCGACAGTCGTGCAAGACCAAAATGCCAAACTCCGCACCATTGAGACTTTTCTTGAGAAAATCTATGCATCTTCGCAGCGCATGACAGAGCTTATTAGCAGTCTCTTGGAAACTGCTGCCTTAGAGGCAGGCAAAATTTCGCTCAACCTCCAGCACCACGATGTCAGCGCCCTGATGCAAGCGGTCGTAGATGAGTCTGAGGTGCGGGCCCAGCAAAAATCGCAGCGGCTTTATGCAGAGCTTGCGCCTAATTGCTATGCGGCGATTGACCCCAGTCGAATGCGAGAAGTCTTTGAGAATCTGGTTTCAAATGCGATCAAGTATAGTCCTGAGGGCAAATCGATTTGGGTGAGTGTAAAGTGTCAACCCCTGACCACACTCCCCCCTGCGGTGATGCAAAGTTTTACCACACATACAAATGGGGTCAGCGATTCAGCACCGAGTCAGCAGTCTGTCATCCTTATTGCGGTTAAGGACGAAGGGCAAGGGCTGACAGAGGACGATATGCGAAGGGTCTTTGGGAAATTTCAGCGTCTTTCGGCTCGCCCAACAGGTGGAGAAAGCTCAACGGGTTTAGGCCTATCAATTGTCAAATCACTTGTTGAGCTTCATGGTGGCAAGGTTTGGGTTGAGTCAGCTGGCAAGGACAAAGGCGCAACCTTTTTCGTTGCCCTGCCTGCCTCTGGAATGTAGCCACTACTCAAACCGCAAGGCTTCAATGGGGTCGAGCGAAGCGGCTTTCAGTGCAGGGAAAAAGCCGAAGCTAATGCCAATTAGTGAACAGACAACCAGTCCAATGATAGCCCAATCCCAAGGGAAGATGGCATTGGCGCTTAGCATCGCTGCTCCCAAGTTACCGCCTATCACACCTAAGAGAATCCCTATCAGACCGCCGATTTCAGACAGAATGACTGCCTCAATTAGGAACTGCATCAAGATATTGCGTTTCTTTGCCCCTACAGACTTGCGTATGCCAATTTCTTTTGTGCGCTCCGTTACAGAGACCAGCATAATGTTCATAATTCCAATGCCTGCTGTGATCAGCGCAATGAAGCTAATGATGAACGCGCCAACCTTCACCACACCTGCAATTTGGTCAAAGGTGTTGATGAGCGAATCGTTGGAGTAGATTTCAAAATCGTTTTCTTCATCAGCCTCTAAGCCACGCACCACACGCATTGCGCCTATAGCTTTGTCTATTGTTTGCTCAAACTCTGCCTGCGACTTTGCTTGAATGGCGACATTGATTGTGCGGTTATACTTGCCGTAGTCAATGAAGTAGCGTGTAATTGGAATTAGAGCAAGGTTATCGTTATTGTTGCCAAACGACCCTCCTTTTACTGCCAGCACTCCCACCACGCGGTAGGTCTTTCCGCCGACTTTGATGAGCTTATCTAATGGGTCATCAAATTCATTTGGAAAGAGCCGCCTCTTGAGGTCTTGCCCAATTACGACAACACTGCGTGCAAATTCGACATCTTCATCGTTGAGATTTCGTCCTGACTCAATGCTATGCTGATTGACTACGAGAAAATCTTTGTTGGTGCCGACAATGGAAATGTTAGGGTTCGTTTTGTAACCGCCATAGACGCCCTGCTTGCCGTTGTTGAAAATTTTGGGGCAGAAGGCAGCATACTGCCCTTGCAAGAGCTTCTCGAGGCGCTGCACATCATCGTAGGTAATGTCGCGCCGATTGGCATATTTGTCACTTACACTGCCGCCGAAGATTTGAATGGAGGGATACTTTGCAATCTGAAAAGTGTTGGAGCCTAAGAAGGCCAGGCCGTCTTCAATTGCTCTTTGCAGCGCCCCTACAATGGTCATTACTCCAATCACGCTGAAGACCCCCACCGTAATGCCAAACATCGTCAGCCCTGAGCGCAACTTATTTGCACCCAGTGAATGGAGCGCCATTGAAAGAATTTCCGTAAAACGCATCGTCTGGTGCAGTTAAAGTTACGATGGTTGCTACTCATAGCGAAGTGCCACAACTGGGTCAAGCTTTGACGCCGAATATGCAGGTGCAAAGCCCGAGAAAATACCTGTTAGCACGGAGACGACTAGCCCAATTAGCACTAAATCAGGCGAGAAACTGACAGGAAAGTCAGGCGCCACAACTCCAATCAACATACTGAGACTGTATGCCAAGATAAGTCCAATTACGCCACCTACAACGCAAATAGAGACTGCTTCAATCAGAAATTGCATCAGAATTGTGCGGCGGCGTGCACCTAAGGCTTTGCGTGTGCCAATTTCTCGAGTGCGCTCCTTGACACTTACAAACGTGATGTTCATAATGCCAATTGCGCCGACAAAGAGCGACAGCCCCGTAATGAACAGCCCCGCCAGCGCAATACCTGACTTGATTGGGTCAATGGTGCTTTTGAAGGCTTCTTGCTCGTTGATGCTAAAATCATCTTTCTGGTCAGGCAGGAGTCCACGCACGCGCCGCATTATGCTAGCGAGTTCTTCCTTGGCTTCAGCGGCACGGTTCTTGTCCTTGATTTTAATGGCTAAGCGGTCGTTAGGGGTTACACCAAAGTATTTTTTGGAAAAGCCAATTGGCACGATGATTTGCGAATCAAAACTAAATAGCCCTAAAAACTTGCCTTGCTTTGCTAATACACCAATAATTTTGGCTTGTGCATTGCCAATCTGAATAGTCTTATCAATTGGTGAGATATCTGGAAATAGAGCGTCCGCAATATCATAGCCAATGACGCAAACGGGACGCCCTGTCAGCGACTCTGTGCTGCTAAAGAAGCGTCCTTCTGCTAAATCGATCTGCGAGACCAAAGGATATTCGTCAGTTGTGCCAAGAATAAATACGCCTTGCACTTGATTTTCACCAAACTTGGCATTCTTGATGTGCACATTCTGCGGCACAGCCGTAACCAGCTCTGTCTGGCGTGTGCGCTCAATGATGCGGTTGATTTCATCGGCGTATTCAATCTTGATGGGGCGACGGTTACGATAATTCCACCAGTCGTCAACATTAGCCCACGGCCACTTTTGCACATAGAGCACATCGTAGCCAATGATTGCAAGGCTATTGTCAAAACCTCGGTCAATTCCTTTGATAGCGGTGCCCATTAGCGTTACGGCAAGAATGCCGATGATGACGCCTAACGCCGTCAAAACTGAGCGCAGCTTATTTGCCATAATTTGGTCGTAGGCTATCTTCACACTTTCGGAGAACTCATACCAAAATCGCCGCATCTTTTGTCCATGGAATGTTATGTTGAACTGACTTTTTTTATTCTAAGGGCACACCCAACCGCTCCGCAATAACCTCGTCGGGTAACCCTAACTCGCGAAAGAGTGGCACTGTTTGCTAGAAGCGCACGCGCTCAATAAAATCTAGTCGCTCGGGCGCACGTTCAATCAAACTTTTTGCTGCTTTAACGACAGTCGACTCAGGCTCCAATGCCAGTTTGAAAATTCATACCTTGCTGTCCAGCTGCTCCAAACTGGGTAGCTCGTCTGGCACTTCCTGAAGCCACAAGTATGCAAGTTTATCGGTCTTCAAAAGCCGCTACACTTTGGCAAACTCTATTTCATCAATCAGTCGGTCGCTTTCAATGAGTCCATCACGCAATCGCACGATGCGGCGTGCATGCCGTGCAATGTCTTCTTCGTGTGTAACCACCACAATCGTATTGCCACGCTGATAGAGTTCTTCAAAGACGTTCATAATGTCCATGCTGGTCTTCGTGTCCAGATTTCCTGTCGGCTCATCGGCGAGGATAATAGATGGATTATTGACCAGTGCCCGTGCAATGGCAACGCGCTGACGCTGTCCGCCTGAAAGTTCATTTGGCTTGTGATACATTCGGTCTGCTAGACCAACGCTTTCCAGTGCTGCGATTGCACGCGCGCGTCGCTCTTCGGCAGGAACACCTGCATAAATCAGTGGCAGTTCTACATTTTGCAGCGCGTTGCTGCGTGGCAGTAGGTTGAAGGTCTGAAAGACAAAGCCAATCTCCTTGTTTCGAATCTCAGCCAGTTCATCATCGTCCATTGATGCCACATCCTTGCCGTTAAACTCATATCGCCCTGAGGTTGGTGTGTCCAAGCAGCCTAAGAGATTCATCATTGTAGATTTGCCCGAACCAGACGGCCCCATAATTGCGACATACTCATTGCGGTAAATGGAGAGCGAAACGCCCCGCAAAGCGCGGATAATCTCTGCGCCCATTCTGTATTCCTTCGTTACGTTCTCAATGCGAATCACCAAATGACCTTTCGGGCGCACCGTGCGGTCAAAACGATGTTTTCCCATTTGTGTCCCTCCAAATGTGCATTAGCATTGCAAAGAGCAGTAGGCGCAAACCGTCCCAGCTCACGGCGACCTTTTGCCTTTAAAGTCGCTCTCGAGCACCACTCTCGAACTGTCTTTTAGCTCGCGGCTAATCGCTCGATAGCTGCCTGAGACGACTTCATCGCCAACCTTGATGTCGCCTTTCTTGATTTGAATGTAGGCATTGTCTGCAATCCCTGTCTCGACTGGCACCATTCGCACAAGGTCGCCTTTCTTTACAAAGACCACACGCAAGAGCTTTGCACGGTCTGCTTTTTCCTGCTGCTGACGCATTTTTTCATTGATAAGTTCTGCGCTCCCATCGGTTTGCCGAAGTTGTTCTTCACGTTTGCGGGCTAATTCATCGGCAGTCATACCACTTTCTGCGGCACGCACGGTTACGCTTTGAATCGGCACAGCTAGCACATCTTTTGCCGTAAAGGTTTCAATGTCGGCATTGCCACTCATTCCTGGGCGCAACAATCCATTGTGGTCAAGGATTCGAATCTTTACTTCAAAGTTGGTGATTTCTTCTTGCGTGCCTAAGCCTTTGGTTTTGGCTGCATTTGCAATCTCGCGCACAATGCCTGTGAATTTTCGGTTTGGATAGGCGTCAATTGTGATGCGCGCTGTATCACCCAGTTTGACATTGACAATGTCATTTTCATTGACGTCGACACGAATTTCCATGGTGCTCAGGTCGGCTACGCGTAAAATCTCTGTGCCGGCCATCTGAATTGAGCCGACCACGCGCTCACCTAGTTTAGCTGACAGCACAGTAACGGTGCCATTGATGGGCGAGGTAACCACTGTGCGTGACAGCTGCTCACGCGCTTGCTTCAACTGGCTTTCTAAGCGTTGCACGTCGTAGAGCGCTGCTTCTGCGTTTGCTTTGGCTACTTCGGCGCTGGTTTTCGCTGCAAGATACTCTGTCTCCGAGATGAGTTTCTGCTTAAAGAGCTGCTCAGCACGGCGATATTCTTCGGCGGTGCGCAGTTCTTCTGCTTTGGCGCGAAGGCTTGCCGCTTTGGCTGCGCTCAGTGCCGCTTGTGCCTGCTCGACCTGCGTGCGTGTCAGTTGCGGGTTAATCTTGAAGAGCAATTGCCCTCGCTTCACGACATCTCCTTCCTTGACTGGCAATTCTACAATCTCACCGCTGACTTCGGGCGAGAGTTTTACTTCGGTTTCAGGGTAGACTTTTCCGGTTGCCGTTACAACTTGCGTGATGGTACGAATTGTGGCTTTTTCTACGCTAACGGGAATGGGCTTTGTGCCCTTTGGGCGCAAGGCAAACACAAGTGCAATCAGCAGCAGCGCTCCTCCCCCTATGCCAATCCATAGCCACCGCTGTTTTTTCTTGCGTGTGCTCTTCGGTACTGCTCGGGGCGACTGAGTTCCTGATTCCTTGACTGCCTCTGGCGAGATTGTTTCCGTTGCCATACGCTCATAGAGTTAGAGTTATGTGGATTAAAGCCCGTCGATATCGACCGTGCCCAGAAAGTATTCCAAGACTTTTTTCTGGAAGGTAAAGTTGAACAGTGCTTGGGCTTGGTTGGACTGTGCTTGCACCAGTGCTGCTTGCGCTGCTGCGACTTCCACAAAGTTTGCTGAGCCCACTTCGTAGCGCTTTTGCACTGTCTCAAAAGCTTGCTGTGCCGCTAAGAGACCTTTGCGTGCGCTTTCCAGCTGTTGAATGGCTGCACGGTAATCGCCTAATGCTTGCCGCACTTCGGTGACAACGCGAATCTTTAGGTCTTCATACTGCAGCTCTTGGTTGCGATAGGCGATATAGGCTTGCTCCGCACGCAAGTTGGTGCTGAAGCGGTCGAAGAGTGTCCAGCTTAGCTGCACGCCAATGTTAAAACTCACTTGCTTGCCGAGTTGCTCAGCAATGCTAGGCAGAACAGGATTCGGCACTGCATCACCATCAATAGTCTGACTGAAGACATTGAAGCCACTGGTGAAGAGGTTGAAGTTCAGGTTTACGGCTGGAAAGAAGGTGCTACGCGCTTGTGCCATCTGCCACGAGGCTGCCTCCAGATTTTCTTTTGCGGCTCTCAGGTCTGCCCGCTGCTCTTGGGCTGCGGCAATCAGCCGCGCTTCATTTTGATACTCTGCCCCGAGCAGTGCTGTATCAACGGGCGGCACTTCTAACACATAGTCCTTTGATGGGTCTAACCGAATCTGCCGAATCAGTGCTAGCTTGCTGTTGCGTAGTGTATTCTCCGCTCGAATGACTGCCAGCTCATCAGCGGCTTTTTGCGACTCTTGCTGATAGAGGTCTGCAATTGCACGCGAGCCCAGCCGCGTTTGCTCTTGCAGTTGGCGCAAGCGCTCCTGCGAGACCTTCAAGTTTTCTTGTGCGATACGCAGCAGCTCTTGGTTGAGCAGCACCTGCAAGTAAGCCTGTGCCACGCTGAAGGCAATGTCCTGTTTAGCGCGTTTAAGTGTGTAGCCTGCCCCTTCACGAGCGTGAATCGCATTTTGCAGCGCTGCTTGGTCAGCCAGTCCATTAAAAAGGTTTAGTGAGGAGTTTAGGCTAAAGCCAATAGAGGTTGTGCGCTGACCAAATAGTGGGAAAATTACTTGACCGCCCGGCAAAGTAGTCGGGTTAATGCGTTGATTGAGATTGAATGGTGTGTAAGTTGTTCCAACGCTGACTGTCGGCAAAAATTGACCATAGGCTTGAAGCAGCTGTGCTCCTGTCAGTTCGTAATTGTTCTTTGCTTGCAGCGTAGCCACAGAGTTTTCAATCGCAAGACGCACCGCCTTCTCTAGCGAGAGCGTTTCTACAGCGGTCTGCGCAAACAGAGCAGGCGACAAAAGTAGGCTTAGAGAGGCAAGTAGCAACTTTTTCATAAAGTTTGCCAGCGGTTAAGTTCTTCCTTTCAAGATAGGTTGATTGAAATCCCGTGCTGAAAATGTGCAAAATGTGCTTGCGATAACGTGGTGTGATAAACAGCACACACTAACGACACGTTTGCTCTAAGGTTTCAAGGTTTTTGCGGCTGTCCAAGTAGGGGTTACGGATTCTTCTGCGTCTGCGACATATGCGCCTTCAGACCGTCGATAATAATCTTGAGCAGAAAGGCGTTCTGTGGCTCTTTCTCAAGCAGCGCTTCATAGACCTTGATGGCTTTGGCAAATGCACCCTGCGCCACAAAAATCTCCGCCAGTTGCCGCGTTGGTGTTTTGATTTCTTCGTCGTCATCAAATGGCTTACGCTGTTCTGCAATCGGCGTTGGATCGTTGGTTTCCTCTATGGGCAAGGGTTTGATGTTGGAGAGGGCTGCCGCCAATGCTTCTAATTCATCTGGCTCTTCCTGCTCTCCTTGCTGCACAGTGCTTTGCTCCGTTGATACTTTGTGCTGCAAAGTTGGCTCTGAGGCGATGTTTCCATTCGGGCGAGCTGCTTCTGATGGCGTTTGTAATGTGGGCGCAGCAGTTTGAGTCTCTTTCATGCTCACACTAGACTTTGCCGGCGTAGTCGTTTTTTCAGCTGCCCTTTCTTCCCCAAATGAAATGCGGGAGAGCACTTCCGCCAGCTTAGCTTTGTCGAGCGATACTTTCGGCGTCTCATTCTCCAGCACTGGCGGCTCTTGATGCGGTGCAGGAATCTTTGACAGGTCTAACACGGTATCGTATTTCGGCAGCGGTTTTGGCTCTGGTGAAAAAGAAATTTCAGGCAATTCTTTGTCTGGTGCGCCACCATATTCCCCAATAAATTCTCCTTTCTCGTTGAAAATATCCTTTTCCGTCAGCAGTCTCTCTTCTGGTTCTTCTGCTTTTGCGCCGTTCTTCTCTGGTTTAGCCTCCAGCACAGCTGAGGTAGACTGCATCACAGTCGCTTCAGCTTCTACTTTTGGGGTTTCAGGTTGAGGTGGCGTCTGGGCTACGGGCGATGGCGAAGTCGTCTGAGCTAATTCAGAAGAGATAGTGTGCGCTTTCAGAGGCACAGGCTGCGTGGTTTCAATCGTGCGTTGACTTTCTTGCGCTGCTGCAAAGCTCGGCACGCCTAACACGTCGGCTTGCTTGGTAGGCTCAGCGGTTGTGGCTGCCATTGCACCTAGGCCCTTCGGAGCAGAAAGTTGAATCAGCTCATAAAACGCCACTTCGTTTTGTGGCGCCAGCGCGCAGGCTTTTTCATACCACTGCTTTGCCGCACTTAGGTTGCCTAATGCCTTGTAAGCTCTGGCGGATAAAACTGCGAAGCGGTAGGACTGTTTGTAGTAAGGCTCAATAGCGCGTAGTCGCTCCAACGCTTCCTTAGCCTTGCCTTGCCGAATCCAACTCTCGGCGAGCGTTAAGGCAGCACTCGAAATGGGCTGTGCTTTCAGCCGTTCCAGCAGCAATTTTGCTTTTGCATCTGCCTCTTGCTTTAGCTTCATTTTAGATGCGCCTCATTTCGCATTTGAAAAACTCAATGCCTGCTTGACACTTCTTCGCACAGGCACGGTGAATAAATCACTGCTGAATAAGGCTTTTTTTCAATCAAACGAAACACAGGAATGCGGTTCATAAATTCATTATCATAACCGACCGCCGTCATAAAAAACTTCATCTTTTCTTGCTCACGCTCAGCTTCTGAGAGCGCAGGGTTTTTCTCAATCAGTTTCTCATAAATCTCTTTTGTGCGGGGTAGGTCAATAAGGTTATACTCGTATTCTGTGACAAAGTCCTTTTCGAAGCGCAGCTTGCCAGTCAAGTAGTTATCGAAGTAGTTCCAATGCGCAAGGCTATCGTCGGAGTCAGGTTCGAGCAATCCAGCAATCACATTTCCCGTCGGCTGATTCATTGGCACGAGGAAATCGCCAGCCTGAAAAGTCATCTCTTTGGGCACTCGTGCCACACTAAGTGTTACCTCCCGATGCCCTTGAAAGCATTGCTCTGATACCTGAATTTCTTTGACTTCAAAATACTCCACCTTTGCTGTAAAGGGACGTAGCAATTTTTCCACTACGACACCGTGCTGCAAAAGTTTTTCAACAATGCGGCGTTCAGACTTTGGCAACAGATACGCTAAGGGTCGGGGAACACTTCGCGTGGGCACAAAATGACCGAAGTACGGCGCTTTGTAGAGCTTCTTTGTTTTGGTGGGCAAAAAAGACACAGAACCGTCACGGTTTTTCTTTTCCTTGACGGCATAGCCTATCACCGTGACCGGTTCAGGGAAGGCTTGTTTAGCCACTTCAATTGCGATGAGATTTTTCTTTGGGTCGTAGTATTCGCCTTGTGCAATCGTTTCTGCAACGCATGCTCGCACCAGCTCCTTGATTTTGGCGGCATGGCGCGCCGTGTATTCCAAATTCTCACGCATAAAGTGATAAGCAGCTCGGATGCGTCGCTCGAAGGGAATGTAGGAATAGGTCTCCATCAAAATGGCGATACGGTTTTGCAGGCCACCATATGCCGCGCCAAAGCGAGCGTGATGTGAGTAAGTTGCCCAGCCTTCTTCGGGCTTGCGGAAATTGACAAAGTCGCCATAGTAAAACATCTCTATTCCTGTGTCGCGCTTGATTTTTTCTGCGACTTCAAGCAGCATGGTATCACGAATGAACTCAATCAGCCGTTTCGATGCATTAGGGTGCTGCGGGAAGCCAAACGTAAGGTCGTAGCCGTGCCGTGAGCCATCTGTCGTGTGCCCGTCTATAATGACATCTGGTTGCCAAGCAATGTAGAGATTCTTAATCAGGCAAGCCGTCTCTTCGGCTTCGATTTTCATATAGTCGCGATTTAGGTCTAAGCCCACGGCATTGGTGCGAATGCCCACGCCATTTTCAGGCCCGATTTGCGACAAGCGATTGGCCTCACTTAGGCGTTCATTGCCGTCAGCGTTGTAGAGCGGCACGACGAGAATAATCAGTTCATCCAGCAGCTTGTTGAGTTTGCCGAAAGCAAGGTCGCGCATCAAAATCATGGACGCTTCCTTTGGACAGACCTCGCCAGCGTGAATATTGTTTTGTAGCAGCACAATTGGCTTTGATGACTGCACCGCCTGAATCGGCGAAAAAATTTGTGGTCTTGAAAAGACCGCAAGCCATAGCGTTCTGCCCTCGGTGGTCTTGCCAAAGCTATGCAGTGTCATTTCCGTCGTGTGCGACCTTAGCTCAAGGAGAAAGTTCGTTACATCTTCGTAGCTCGATGTAGACTTGAAGCCTGTTTTTTCCGCTCTGGAGTAAAGCGCATCAGGAAATTTTTCTTTTGCACTCTTCCCCTGCCCAATGCGGGTAAAGTATGCGGCAGCTTTCAGAGAGCGTTTTGCCATTGTGTTAAAGAAAATTTCAGCAAAAGTTAGCCTAAGTATGCCTGAGCTGTAAGATAAGGCTTTTAGTCAGACTCCAAAACAGTTTTGGCACTGCTCATCACTGTGGGCATGTTTCCAATCCGAACTGCAAAGTCCCCTCTTCTCCCGAGAAAGAACGGAGGTGAGGTTTATGCCAATTAGTGACACATTGAATTAAGAATACTCTTGCACTGTTGCTTGTAAATGTGTATTTTTGTAGCTCAGTTTTAAGTTTTCGGGGCTATAGCTCAGTTGGTAGAGCGCTGCAATCGCACTGCAGAGGTCAGGAGTTCGAATCTCCTTAGCTCCACTCATCGCTTTGCCTGCGCTCGCACTGGAAAGTTGTTTGCCTCACTTATCAGTCTGCTAAAGCTGTATCAAGATGGCTCGCCGTCGTTCTTGTCAGTCAGTCCTGCCTGCTGCAGAGATAGAAAATCTTTTGAGTCGTGCTCGGCAACTGCGTTACAATGCTGCGCAAGAAGCCTATACCCTTGCCGAAGAGGCACTTCGCTGTGCGCAGGTCATCGCCGCTCCCTCTCTCATTCTGGATAGCATTCGGGAGCTGGCTATTTGCTCACACGTTCTTGCCGACTATCCCCAAGCGATTGCTTGGGCTGAGCTACTCTTAAAGGAAGCAATATGCTACAACTTGCCAGAGCGGCAAGCCAATGCTCATACGCTGCAAGGTATTAGCTATCAGGAAATAGGCTACTTAGATAAAGCATTAGTGCACTTAGAAACTGGTCTTGCTATGCACAAGCAAGGCGGTCGGATGCAACATGTCGCCTCTGCCTTTTTCAACATTGGCAACATTTATGCTTTCAAAGGTCAGTTTGAAACCGCACTCGGCTGGTATCAGCATGCGCTGTCGCTTCAAGAATTTGCCTCACGTGAGTTACTGGCTCGCCTACTCAACAGCATTGGCTATGCTTACTACCATCTTGGTAACCATACCGAAGCTCTGCAATACCTCACAAAGTGCTTAGCCATTACGGAAGCCGATGACTTTAAGTTTATGCAAATCACCGTGATGGAAAATCTCACGGAGCTATATGTCAACTACGGTGATTATGCGACCGCACTCAATTTTTGCATACAGGCTCTCATGCTCTCAGAGCAACTCCAGAGCCATCGTGAGATTGCAAACAATAAGTTAGACTTAGGCACAATATATCTGCAGATGGGCGATGCCGCTGCGGCAATTATTCAGTTTATTGATGCCCTCGCCACTGCGCGGCATTTAGGTATGGTATGGGTGGAAATCACTGCGCTCCTAAAGCTCGGTGAAGCCTTCGCTGCACTGGGTGAGCTACAGAAAGCCACTGCACAATTTTCACAGGCGCAGCGCTTAGCCAAAGAACTTGGCTATATGTTTTTAGATGCTCGAGCACAGCTGCTCTGGGCGAAAGTGCTTCTTGCTGAGAAAAAGACACAGGACGCACGCCTACTCCTCACTCAAGGACTTGCCCTCACACAACAAATTGGCGCTAAAGTTTTGGAGCAGCAGTATTACGAAACACTCTCTGTGTTCTACCAATCACTGGGCGACTTTTCCAGCAGCATACGCTACGCAAAGTATGCCGAATCGCTGTATACACAGCTCAATGCCAATAGGGCTACGCGCCACCTATTGATGGAGCTCGAGACCCAGCGATTCCTGAAGATGCAGACCTCTCCCAAACCTCCTGATGTGGACATTGCTCTGCAGGTCGCTCGCAAAGCTATTGAGCAGAAGTATCTTCAGTTACCCTTCAAGCCCTCTTCCTCCGCTACTTTCACTGCTAATAAAGGCACGGTTAAATTACCCACCATCTTTGTGAAAACCTTTGGTGAATTTTCTGTAACGATTGATGGACGCACACTGACTAAAGCAGACTGGCAGCGGAAAAAAGCGCGCGACATCTTTAAAATCTTGCTCATTCATCACCAAAAAGCGGTTACTATTGATGAGCTGATAGAGTGGCTATGGGGCAGCGACGCAGAAAAAGACCCGCAGCAGATTATTAAAAATAGCATCTCTTTTATTCGCAAAGCTCTCGAGCCTCATCTTTCACCCAGAGAGCCTTCGCAATTTCTCCGCACCGAAACGAAAGCATACATATTAGACTTAGGAGAAAACGCATTCATTGATTTTCTTGCCTTTAAATCTTTACTTCAAGCAGCCGCATCGCAGCCTGACCCTACCCCTCTTTACAAACAGGCTATTTCACTTTACACGGGTGATTTTCTCAAAGAAGACCTCTATGAAGAATGGTCCGCTTTTGAGCGAGAACTGCTCAAAGACACTTACCTTAATGCGCTGACTTACTTAGCCGAATCTGCGCTGCAACGCCACCAAGACGATGAAGCGACGCTCTATGCTCGCCAAATTCTTGCTACTGATCACACTTACGACAAAGCCTACGCCATACTTTTGAAACTACTCACTAAGCAAGGCAATATCGCTGAAGCCCACAAAGTGTATAAGCAGTGCAAGGAAGCATTTGAGAAAGAGTTAGGCATATCACCACCTCTATACTTGCAGAGCTTACTGTCCGCACATTAAAAATTTCTTCCACTGGCAAAGACCAACTTTGCATCACAGCTGGCATGCTTTCTTGTGGCGGAAAAGCGCATGCACTTATGTAGCTGGTTACACAGGCGGTCGTTTATACTCGCGCGCTTTTAGGAGTAATGTGCCGCCATTTGCGTATTCAGCCTTGACTAAGATATGTGGGTGCGCCATTTCAAACCAATACCAGTCTTTTTGTTTGGCATCACGCTCGACGGAAACTTTCCAGCAGGCAATTGTGCCACATTCTGTCTGCAGTGTATCTAATGTTTCCACTTTGTAATCGCCTTGAAAATACTGCGGGGCTGCTGCGCCACGCGAGAGCTGTGAAACCAATGTGGGTCGCACGAACTCTAAGCCTTCACGAAAATTTAAGCTTCGAAGCGAGAGCGAAATTTGGTCTTCAAAGAATGTATCGTGCTGCAGTTCGTATTCTCCTTCACCATTGGTGGCAAAAGAATTTTGGCAAGTGAGCTTCAACTTACCGACCAAGCGTTGGAGCGCTTTGTTAGCGATTCCCTTTTCGTCCTGCCACGACGCAATGTAGCGCGCAACCTTGAAGGGTTCACTTTTCAGCACTGCAATCCACACTGAAGCTTGTGTCGGCAGTGGCTCTTTGCTATACCGCCACATTGTCTGCTGCACCAAAACAGGATAACGGTCGCTTCGCAATGTGTCATCGCTGATGGTATGAAACTCTTTGGACAGAAAAACCTGTGCCGTTAGTCGCGTCTCGGTAAATGTTCTTGTCTCCCCATTCACTTCTTGCTCGACGACGTATTCTGCCAATTCTACCGCATGATTCCAAAGAGAATCACTTGCCCATTTTGGGTTAATAAGTCCAAATCCTGTTTGCTCTGGTCTTGTCTGACGCTGCTCAGTTGCCACGACCTCAATTTTTTGCGCCAAAAATTTCGGTGGCTTTCCATCACAACTGGAAAGAATTACAAGCAGCCCTGCTACAGAAGACACTGCAATTTGCTGCGCTCTTAATCTTCTCAAGCTTTTAAGGCAGAGTGAAAAGAATTTGTCCATCTCGCTCAGTTGTTTTTATTTGCTGCATTGATTTTGCAAATCGATAGAACTGCTTTCGTGCAAATGGATTTTTCATTGCGCTCAGGTCTACTGAAACGAGTCTTGGTTGCGCATAGTTTATCCAGTCTCGTAATGCCTTTGCTTCGCGCAATCCAAACTTTTTCAGTCGTACCATTGCTACAGGCACCTTGAAAAAGTCTGAACACTTTAGCGATAGTGGATTTAAGGCCACTAAAAACCGACACTTTTTTGAGACAACTTTTAGCAGCGCTCGCTCAGGACGATATGCTACCAGCGTCTGAAGCCGCAGCGTGTGGTCTTTCCAGAGCATTTTTTGCGTTGCTGGAACCGTAGCAACGATGCTTGGCGGAGAACTGGCTTGCAGAAACGCGTCCAGCGTATCACATCTAAACACTTGAAGTTGCTTTTGCACGCGCTTCCACTGCCGCTCTGAGACCCCTGCATCAATAAGCACCGTCTCCGAAGCAGTTTTAAATATCACTGAGCTACCACGCCCAATTGCATTAAAAATCAAAACTGGTTCATCCTTCTCTTTTAGTAAAGTCGAAACGACCAGCCCTGTTGCAAAAAGTAGCGTACCAATCAATAGCCAAGCACATTTTCTTGGCTCTTTTCGTTGCATCACAGTTGCGACGATAAGAAAAAACAATATGGTCTCGCTAGTGGATATCTTCAGCTCTAAATTTGATAGTGGCACTCGACTAAAAAATTCCGCCATCGCAATTGCACCTCGCACAAGGTAGTAGGCAGAGATGGCATAATACTCTCCAAATCCACTCCCCAAAAGGTCAAAAAATAACGACAGCATTGATGCAAATAGCGCAAGGCTCATCATATCCGTTACAAACAAATTTGCTAGCAGCCCTAATAGTGGCACACTTCCAAAGTAGTGCGACACAAAAGGGGCTGTGCCAATACTGGCTGCAACGGTCAGAGCCAGTGCATCCCAAGCATATTTTGTGACTTGTTCCCACCAACGCTCTTTTTCAGGCGCATATAGACCCGAAATTTTTGGGTAAATAAGTAGAATAGAGGCGACTGCTGCATTTGTGAGATGAAAACTCACGCTGAACAGCTCCCTTGGGTTCAGTGCTAACATTATTACTGATGCAGCCGCAAGCGTGTTCAAAGAGGATGATTTTCGTTCAAGTACGCGACCTAACTCAAACAAAATTGCCATTATTACTGCACGCTTTACTGGTGGTGAGTTTCCAGTAATGTTGCTGTAGTAGACCAGTGCAATGGTATAGATGCCAAATGCGACCCACTTACCTACTTGCGAGATTTTTAGCCGCTGTAAGAAAAGATTGAGCACCAGCGCAATCAGCCCAATATGCAAGCCAGAAATTGCGAGCACGTGAATTGTGCCTGTCTTTTGAAACGCCGCTCGCACTTCATCAGAAATATCGCTTCTATCGCCCAACATCACCCCCTTGATGAAAGCTCGTTCATCACCTGCTGGAAAAAGTCGTTCAATGCTCTCTGAAAGCGCATAGTAAGCTGTCCAAACAAACTGACTTTCTAACCACCCTCCTTTCGTTTCACCTGTTTTCAGTAGTGCCTTCTTGTCGGAACTCACAAGTAAAAGGTCAATCCCTTTTTCCGCTAGAAAGGCGCGGTAGTCAAATTCTCCTTGATTGAGTGCTGCTTTTGGAAATTCCAGTTTTCCTTGTAGCCAGCACATCTCACCAATTTTGAGATGCACTTCACTTGTGTCTTTCTGATAGCGCCTGATGCGCACTACTCCCGACACACGCAATGTCTCCGACGCAATTACAATACGCTCTATGCTCGCCGTCCACTGAGCCACCTGATTTTTTGTTTTTGCATCACTTTCTGCTCGCGTTAAAGCAACGACCTCTTTGTTTGCAAAGTGCAGAATAGAGTTAGGTGGCACTTGTGTTTCTAGTGACGCAAGGTAAGCTGCAAAGCCTGTGGGCACACTGAGGAGGTAGCTAAGCGTCCAAGTGTGGCGGAACCATCGGTTTGGATATTTCTTATCCAAGAGCACTGCAAGGAGCGTAATGAGGAGCAACCCCACTGTTATCCCATACCAGACTTTCATCAAGTTTGGGAAAGTGTGCCCCAGCAGAATTCCAAGCACGATTTGAATCAGAAGTCGCAGAGCAGGATATGCCACCATTTCGGATGCTCATTTCTGTTGCTGCTGGTTCTTCAGTGTGAGGCAGAATTGCTTGTGTGGTTAATACATTACGCAGTTACGTCCCATCGTCTTAGCTTCGTAGAGCTTAGCATCGGCTGCAAGGAGTAGATGCTCTGTTGTCTCTTTTGCAATGCTGTCAGCAACGCCGAAGCTCATCGTCACTTTGAGGCTTGGATCGAGGCTTTGCCAGTGGTAGGCTTCCACAGCGGCACGGATTTTCTCGCAGGCAACAGCTGCGTTTCGAACTGGTGTTTCTGGAAAGATAAGGGCAAATTCCTCGCCACCATAGCGTGCCACCACATCAGAGATGCGTGAGCTTTGACGCAAAATCAGCCCTACAATTTTTAGGACTTCATCGCCAATTTGGTGAGAATATGAATCATTGATTTGCTTGAAGAAATCAATGTCTGCAATCGCCAAAGAGAGCACACTACCATACCGACGTGCACGCTCAAATTCTCTCTGCAGCGCTTCATTGAAATAGCGGCGGTTATAGACCCCTGTCAGTCCATCAGTGGTAGCTTGCAGAAGCAGTTGCTCGGCTTGCTTTCGCAGCATCGCATTGATTTCAGCCAGCTCAATTGTCTTGCGCCGATACTCTTCCGCCTCGCGTTGCTTTTTCTCCAGCTCGTATTGCACCTGCAGACTACGCAGTCGCCGCTGATTTTCTTCGCTCATTACCGAGCGCTCAACAAGATGAAATTGCTCGTAGTGCTGCAAAGCCGTCTTGAAATCACCTTTATACTTATGCGCCATCGCCAGCGCATAATGCGCCATTACAATTTGCGACTTGCAGTTGATATGCTCTGCCAAGTTTAGGGCGCGATACAGCGAGCCAGCTGCTTGCTCATGTTGCTGGCGTGCTGCATAAATTTTTCCAATTAAGATGAGTGTTTCAGCAATGCCCGCTTTGTTTTGCAGTGCTTCTTTAATCGATAGACTTTGCGAGAGCATCTCGAGCGCCTTTTGATAATCCCCCATTTGCCCATACACCTCGCCTTTGTTCTGCAATGCGATTGCTTCACCGATTTGGTCACCCACTTGCTTTGCAATGCTTAGGCTTTTCTCAAAGCATTCCAACGCTTTCTCATTTTCGCCCAGTTTGCCATACACACAGCCAATGCTGGCATACATTTGTCCTTCACCGACTTTGTCTCTCAACCGCTCGCGCAGCACCAAACTTTCTTGGTAGTATTGTAGCGCCAGTGCGTACTCCTCGAGCAAAAAATACACTGCACCAATCGCTGCCAGCGACAGCGCTTCGCTATACTCTTGCTTGATGTCCTGACTTTGCTTTAGACTTTCAAACGCACACTCCAGTGCCTGTGGATAATCCCCTAATAGGCGATACACGGTGCTCAGATTATACAATACTGATACACTGCCTTCATAGTCTTCCAGCTGCCTAAATAGCATCAGCGCTTCTTTGAGCGCTTTGAGGGATTTGTCGTAGTTCGAGAGGTGCCAATGGCAGATACCAATGTTTCGCAGGCTGTAGGCCATTCCTGAAATGTAGTTTCTCAGTCTTGCCAGTTGGTAGGCTTCTTCGGCTTTGGTCAGTGCCAGCACGGCGTCTTGATGAATGAGCTGCGTAGCTGTGCTGTTAAGTGCATCCACACGCTCCCAGTCTCCCACCGCAGATGGCAGCACCGATTCTTCGGCTGAAAACTCCTCACTCATAACGACTCTTTTGCTATTGGAAGATTGATGTAGAATATACTACCTTTTCCCTTGCCTTCCGATTCTGCCCAGACTTTGCCACCATGCATTTCCACCAGTTGCTTGACAATTGATAAGCCTAAGCCGGTTGAGCTTTCGCCGCCAGTTGGACGGGCTGAGAGACGCTGAAATTTGCCAAAGAGTTTCTGCAGGTCGGTTTCACTCAGTCCTTGTCCTTCGTCTCTGACAGAAATAAGCACCGAGCGTGGCATCAATGCTTTCGCCGTTTGCAGCGTTTGCGCGTCTTCTTCGCCGATTTTCTTCACGCATACCCAAATTGTCTTGCCCTCAGGGCTGTATTTGATAGCATTGGAGATGAGATTTTCTAACACTTCTCGCATTCGGTCAGGATCTACCAGCGCTGTGCAACCCGTTTCGCCCTCAAAGACGATATTTTGATTTTTGCTTTGTGCTTGCACTTTGTTGTATGCAATGACTTCCTCTGCCAGACGCGACAGGTCACAGAGCGTTTTGCGCAGCTCAATTTTTCCTTCTTCCAGTGCAGCAGCCTCCAAAAGCCCATCAATGCTCTTTAGGATTCGGTCTGCAGCATTTAGGATAGTTTGCACCATTAGGTAAATGTCAGAATTCGGCTCTGTTCTTTCCTGAATAAGCATTGCAAGACCTAGAATTGATTGAAGTGGGTTTTTGAGGTCGTGTGCGACAACGCTCAGTAGCTCTGTTTTCATTCGGTTTGCTTCTTCTGCTTTCTGACGCAGCGCTTCTGCTTCGTAGCGCTTAATTTCCATTTCCTCTTGTGCTTGCCGTGCTTCCTGCAACGCAATTTCCAGCCGCTCTTTGGCAATTGCCAAATCCTGCGTGCGTTTCTCGACCAGCACTGAAAGCTCCTTTTCTCGCCGAACGATGCTGGCTACCCGCCAGCGCGAAATCCCTACGCCCAGCAAAACAAGGCTCACCGATACTATTCCCAAAAACCACGTGGTTTGGTAAAAAAACGGCTCAATGGTGAAGGTTACAGTTGCGCCTTGCTTATTCCAGACCCCGTCATTATTACACGCTATTACTCGAAATGTGTAGGTATTTGGCGGTAAGTTGGTGTAGTATGCCTCTCGGCGCGTGTCGGCATTGTTCCAGTCCTTATCGAAGCCAACCAGTTGATAGCGAAAGCGCACTTTCTTGGGAGCCAGCAGCGATAGACCTGTGTAGTGAAATTCCAGCTTGCTTGTGCCTGCTCTGAATACCATCGGCTTTTCCTTCTCTACCAGTTGATTATCAACATAGATTTCTTCAATATGCACAGGCGGCGGTATGGGGTTTTTCGGCAAATCTTTTGGATTAATTCTCACCGCACCTTTTGCAGTTGGAAACCAGAGCATTCCATCACGGTCCTTACACGCTGAGGCGGGTGTGATGCCTTCATTTGTTTTCATACCTGCTTCTGTGCCAAAGGCTCTGGACGAAATTTTCTGCCGCTTTCCTTCGGCAAATTCGGTTAGCTCTGCTTTGCTTACACAAAAGATCCCTGTGTTGCAATTCATCCAAAGGTACCCTTCATCATCTTCGAGAATCTGAAACACATCATTGCCATACAGTCCATCTTTTGAGGTATAAGCTGTAATGCGCCCCTCCTTGATGCGCGACAGTCCGCCTGACGTGCCTACCCAAATTGTGTGCTCTTTATCTTCATAGACCGTGAAGACTACATCACCAGACAGATTGTCCTGCGAGGTGTAGGCCGCAAATTTCCCGTTCTTGTAGTAGTTCAGTCCTCCCCCATCGGTTGCAATCCAGATTGTGCTATCGGAGCTGCAATAAAGTGCAATAATAGAATTATGCGTTAGCCCGTCTACTGTGGTGAAGGTGGTGAATTTACCATCTTTGTAGCGTGATAGCCCGTGGATATTTGTGCCTACCCACAGTGCGCCTTCGTAGTCTTCCACGATGGTGCGCGTGCCATTGTCGGCTAATCCGTCTTTACGTGTGAGCGCTTTAAAGGACTTTCCGTCGTATTGCAGAATGCCGCCGCCGAACGTTGCAATCCAGAACTTATTATCTTTGGCTCTCAGGAAAGCCCGCACGATATTTGTCGGCAAACCCTCTCGGGTAGTGAAAACTTGTACCTTTCCGTCTTTCCAGTGTGTCATTCCATTAAAAGAGCCAAACCACATTGACCCATCACGGTCTTGATAAATGGAGTAGGTTACATCATCTGCCAATCCTTCCAGCTTACCGAAGGTCAGAAACTTGCCATCACGAAACCGATTTAAGCCTGAGCGCGACGTGCCAAACCACAGGCTTCCTTCTCGGTCTTCACAAAAGGCATAGACGCGCATACCCTCAAAACCTTCCTTTTCAGTGAAGTTCTCAAACTTGCCACCGTAGAAGCGCGCCAGCCCACGAATTGTACCCACCCACAGTGCGCCACCTGAATCCTGAAAAATGGAATAGACTATTTCATTTACTAAGCCATCTTGGGTAGAATAGGTTACCCAGCGCACTTGTTCAAAGCGTGCCATCCCTGCATTTGTGCCAATCCAGATATTGCCACTCCGGTCTTCATAGATGGTGCGCACGAAATCGTTAGGCAATGGCGCTACTTTCGTTTTGCTCGTGAAAGAGGTTGCCACGCCATTTTCCAACTTCCATAGCCCCAAATCCGTGCCTGCCCATACCACACCTTTTGAATCTACTACAACCACATTGATACTATTGCTTGGCAGCCCATTGCTGATAGTGTAAGTTGTTATCTTTCCTGTGCGCCAATCCAGCTTTACCAATCCCTTGCGTGTGCCTAACCAGAGCAGGTTTTGCACTGAGTCATAGCCAATGCTTGTGATAATGTTGCTTGGTAAGCCATCTTTCACTTGATACACCTCAAAGCGCCCTGCCTTGAACCGCAATAATCCTCCACCATTGGTGCCAATCCAGATTGCACTATCTGCTGTCTCTTTTAGTGCCAGCACCGTGCTATTTTGAAAGGCAGGTGTATTCCGTTGATTGAAGACCACAAAACGCGCCCCATCAAAACGAATCAAGCCATCGTAAGAGCCTAACCAGATGTACCCGTTGTTTTCACCGTATTGAGTCTGCAGAACGGCTAATACCGACTGATGCGGCAGCCCATCTTTCTTCTCCCACACTTCATAGTTGTACTGGGTGATTTTTTTCTTGGGGTCTAAGGCGAATAGTGGTGTGCTCAGTAGTATCCAGATACAAAGCAGTTGCACTGTAAGCTGGCTTTCTTTCCAGCCGCACTTCAGCTTCTTTGGCAGCATACTTAGCATTTGGCGTTGCGGTGCCAGACTCTCGTGAAGAAACTTTCTCAGAGCAAACACATTGCAAGCTTCTTCTTCCGTCACTTCCGTTTTGCGCTTTTGAAAATAGCTAAAATTCACTTAACCTAATTCTTACAGACTTGCCTGCGCAGCTCAGCGAGGCAATCGTGTCAGCTCGCATCGCCAATTGACATAACTGCTTTCAACATGGGACTCAGTCAGGAAGAACTGCTTGCGCTTTTCAAATCCACTGGTGCTTTGCTCGAGGGACACTTTCTCCTCTCGTCAGGGCTGCACAGTCCGCATTACTTCCAATGTGCGAAGGTCTTGCAGTATCCGCGCTACCTAATGATGCTATGTGAGCCTATTGCGGCACATTTTGCTCATTCCAACATCGATGTTGTCATTTCTCCTGCCTTAGGTGGTATTGTGGTAGGCACGGAAGTCGGTCGCCAGCTCAATGTGCGCACAATCTTTGCCGAGCGTGAAAATGGTGTCATGACGCTGCGTCGTGGGTTCGAAATTCAGCCCGGTGAGCGCTGCCTCGTGGTTGAAGACGTGGTGACGACAGGTGGCTCTGTTAGAGAAGTTATCAGGATTATTCAAGACAGGGGTGGCGTAGTGGCAGGCGTTGGTTTCATCGTTGACCGCAGCAATGGCAAGGTGCAACTGGCCGATGACCAATTTTCACTCTTGAAGTTAGATGTAGTGGCTTACCCACCCGACCAAGTTCCCCCTGAGCTTGCGAAAATTCCTCTTACCAAGCCTGGTAGTCGTCCGCAGCCGTCAAGTGCCGCATAACTTGCTACATCATATTTTGCGGATCGACATCGACTTCTAATCGCACAGTGCTGTTCCACTTTTTGCGAAAGTGGAGTTGCACTTGCCGCAGCACCGGCTTTGTGAGCCGTGCCCCTCGCTTTTGCTTGATCAGAATCTGGTAGCGAAATTGTCCTTTGAGCTTTGCAATGACTGCGGGCGCAGGTCCTAAGAGGTCAAACTGCTCTGCATCTAACAGCGCTTGCAGCATCTGAGCAAAATCGTTTGCTGCCGCTTGCACATCAGACTGATTTTTGCCCGAGAACCCAATCTTTACTAGTCTTGAAAAAGGCGGATAGGCGGTTTGCTGGCGGTAGGTTGTCTCATAGCCGAAAAAGCGCACATAGTCTTGCTGCAAGAGCAGCTTGAAGATATCGCTCTGCACGTTGTAGACCTGCAAATACACTTCTCCTTTCTTTCCTGCACGTCCTGCTCGCCCTGCTACTTGCAGAAGCAGCGCATAAAGCCGCTCCCCTGCTCGGAAATCAGGCAGTGCCAGTCCAATGTCGGCTGCCAGCGCTCCTACCAGTGTTACATTCGGGAAATCCAAGCCTTTGGCCACCATTTGCGTGCCCAGCAGAATGCGAGCTTTGCCTTCTGCAAACTCTCGCAAAATTTTGGCGTGGGCATCTTTGCGTGAAGTTGTGTCCAAATCCATTCGCAAAATGCGCTCGTTTGGAAAAAGCTGCTGCAGCTCCAACTCCACTCGCTCCGTGCCGCCTGAGCGAAAAGAGAGTTTGTCTGAGCCGCAGCGCCGACAGTGCGAAATCATTTCTTTGGTTTTGCCACAGTAGTGGCAGCGCAAGTGATTTTCCTGCAGGTGAAAGACCATTGGCACGCTGCACTCACTACACATCTGAATCCAGCCGCAACTTTCACAATAAATGCTGCTGGCGTAACCGCGCCGATTTTGGAACAAAATGACCTGCTCATTTTTTTCCAGACGCCTGCAAATCTCTTGGTAGAGTGTCTCAGATAGCGAGGGTGAGACTTTTTTTGCCCGTGCAATGTGAATGAGCTTGATGTCGGGCATTGTAGCCTTATCGGCGCGTTTAGTTAGCGAGAGCAGCTCATACTTGCCGATGTGCGCATTGTAGAATGACTCTACGGATGGTGTGGCTGAGCCAAGAATACATACTGCATTTTCGAATCGCGCTCGCATAACTGCCACATCTCGAGCGTGGTAGCGTGGCGATTGGTCGCATTGCTTGTATGAAGACTCGTGCTCTTCATCGACAATCACTACGCCTAAGTTTGGCAAGGGTGCAAAAATGGCTGAGCGCGGCCCCAGTGCAATTTTCGCACGACCGTGTTTCAGACTCTGCCATGCATCAAACTTTTCGCCATCGGACATCGCACTATGCAGCACACGCACTTCATTGCCGAAGTGGCTACGAAAGCGTGATGCCGTCTGCGGGGTGAGTGAAATTTCAGGCACAAGGACAATTGCGCTCTTGCCTTGTTCTAAGGCTTTACGAATCGCTTCAATATACATCCAAGTCTTGCCGCTGCCTGTTACACCGTGCAAAAGAAAGGTCTGGAATCGCCCTTGCTCAATTGCAGTGGTCAAGCGGCGAACCACCTTTGCTTGCTCATCAGTGAAACGGATTTCTTTTTTCGTCTCAGAAAACGACTCCAAAAACTCTCGGCTGAGTGTTACCTTCTCACACGCCAAAATGCCTTTCTCCACCAGTGCATTCATCGTAGCACTGCTTGCCCCGATTTCTTCTGCAAAGGCAATTGGCTTATTTAGTTGAATGAACTTTTGCAGCGCTTCTTCTTGCTTTTTGGAGCGCCTGAGCGAATTCAGCACAGACAGTAGCTCTAACTCAGTGAGCGGTTTTGCAAGGCGATATGCTGTTTTGAGTTTTGGCTTTGCTTTCTGCGCAAACGTTTTTTTGATTTCAATCAGTCCTCCTCGTTCAAGTTCAGAGAGTGCTAGCCTTAAATGCTTCGTCCCCAAGCGCCGTTGCAACTGCAGTGTGGTCAGCTTCTTTTCTTGATGCAGCAGTTTCATAATGCTGCGCCGCAGCTCTGTCTTGATGATTTTCTCATCGGACGGAAGCAGCTCGAGCTCCTCGCGCAGCACAACAGTTTCTTTGGGGCGGATTCGCATTACAGAAGGCAGCACGGCGTAAATTGCCTCAATTGGGTAAGCGATGTAGTAATCTGCCATCCAGAGCGCCAGTTGCATTAGTTCTGGCGACAGGGCTGGTTCGCCATTGTCGAAGACATCAAGAATCTCGTTGCCTGTTGGCAGAGGGGTTTCCAACTCACTTGCCAGCGATGACACAAAGCCCAATCGCTCTGCAGGAGCGCTGCCTCGTCGGCGAAACCGCACCAACACACGGCTTCCTACTTGAACTGCTCCTAAAAATTCTGGTGGAATCAAGTAGGGGTATGCATAATCGGTGAGCGAATGTTCGACATACACGAACGCATATTGGGCATTTGCGTGCGCCATACCTGCGACAACTTGCCGCAAATTATTCAAAAGTTTTACTCTAACTCAAAACTTTCGCCCCGTGCAGGGATTTCCACGCGCTCAAACCCTAATTCATACAGCCCTGCCCGCAGGGCTTCGCAGGCTTCTTTTTCGCCATGCACAAGAAATAGCCCCCTCATTTGGCTTGTGCGATAGGGAGCCAAGTAGGCTAAGAGTTCTGCCCTATCAGCATGTGCAGAGAAATTATTCATCACGACCACTTCTGCCCGCAGCTTATATGGCTCACCAAAGATGTTGACGGTCGGCTGACGCTCCAAAATTTTTCGCCCTAATGTGTTCTCTGCCATATAGCCCACAATCAGCACCGTTGTTCTTGGGTCAGAAATATGGTTTGCAAGGTGGTGCACAATGCGCCCTCCTTCTGCCATACCCGAACCAGCAATAATAATGCAAGGCTCTTGCAACGTGTTGAGCCGCTTCGACTCTTCGACTGAGCGCACATATGTGATATGCTCAAACTCAAGTGGGTTTCGATCTTCGTAAATCAACCGCCGCATTTCTTCGTCAAAGCACTCAGGATGATAGCGATAGACGTTTGTTACTTCTTGCGCCAGTGGACTATCCAAATAAATCGTCATACTGCTGGGTATTTTACCTGAGTGGTAAAGCTGACTGAGGTAGTAGAGAATTTCTTGCGTTCGTCCCACGCTGAAAGCTGGAATCAAAATTTTTCCTCCACTTCGATAAGTGCGTTGCACCACGTCGGTTAAAATGCGCTCCACTTCATCTTTCGGCTTGTGCAATCGATTGCCGTATGTGCTTTCTGTCAGCAGGTAATGCACCTCACCGCAGTGTTCCGGCTCTTTGAGAATGGGCGTATTTGGTCTGCCCAAGTCACCCGTAAATGCCAAGCGGACCTTCTGCCCTTTCTCCTGAATGTCCAGCACGCTGATCGCCGAGCCCAGAATATGCCCAGAGTGGTAGAAGGTCAGGCTAATGCCATCTGCAATCGGGAAAGTTTTATGAAAGGGTAGCGAGATAAAGTATTCCAGCGTCGCTTGTGCATCTTCAATAGTGTAGAGCGGTTCTACAGGCGGTAAGCCCTTTTTGCGGTGTTTTTTCGTTACAAACTCCGCATCTCTTTCTTGCAGCAGGGCTGTGTCTTGAAGCATTACGGCAGCTAAGTCGCGCGTGGCAGGTGTTGCAAAAATTTTCCCTCGAAAGCCTTGTTTGACAAGGGTTGGAAGATTGCCACTGTGGTCGGTGTGTGCATGAGAGAGAATCACCATATCCAGCTCACTTGGCGAGAACAGGAAATGTCGGTTGCGTGCTTCTGCTTCAGCGCGTCGCCCTTGATAGAGACCGCAATCCAGTAAAATTTTCTGGCCATTTGCTTCCAACAGGTGCGAAGAGCCTGTGACGCCCTGAACTGCACCAATGAAGGTCAGTTTCATTCTTGCAACGCGCTCCTACTTATGCATGCCATGTTAATTTTTCTTCAGCAAAGAGTGCGCTGCCTGCAGATTGCTTTTAAGTGAGCTGGCCTTCTCCTTTTGTTCGGTGGCTTGCTCTTTTGGCACTGTTTGTCCTGCTGGCTTATTTGTAGCAGCGCTTTCTGGATGATAGTGAAGGTATTCACTGCTCTTTGCGGTAGCTTCTCTCAGCGCACGCTCGAGCTGTTCCTCTGTCGTCGGCTTTGGAATATACTTGAAGACATTCAGTTCATTGACCGCTCGCACAATGAGCTTGACATCTACCGCATCGGTCAGAATAATGATAATCGCTTGTGGTCTTTCTTGCTTCAAGGTTTGCAGGAAATCTACCCCATCATACTCGCCCAGCTGCAGCTCGCTTACAATCACGGAGATTTCTTTCTTGGAGAAAATTTGAAAGGCCTCTTCGACCGTATCTGCCGCTAAAATTTCGTAAATGTCTTCGAGCTTGCTAACCAGATGCGCAATCTCTTCCTTGCTGTATCCGATGAAAAGCACACTCGGTCTTACTGATGGCTTGGGTGGCGCACTGACTGGCGCAACAGGCATCTTTGTTACACCCACTGCTGATGTCCTCAGCGCAGTGATTCGGTCGTAAATTTGCACGCCTAAGCGCACCACACTTTGCAGCATTTCAGGACGGCAAGGCTTGTTGAGGTAGCGGAAAATCTCACCTGCGTTGACGGACTTAATTACGCTCTCCAAATCCGCATAGCCTGTTAGTAACACACGAATCGTATCAGGGCTAATTGTCTTTGCTTGACGCAATAGCTCATGCCCGGGCATCTCTGGCATACGTTCATCGCTGATAATGACCTTAATAGGGTGCTGGCGCAGAATTTCCAGTGCTTCAAATCCGTTTTGGGCGGTGTGCACCTTGTAGTCAAAGTCCAGCAGGTCGCGCAACGAATTGAGCATCAGCGGCTCATCGTCGACCACCAAGATGTGCGAGAGTTCCTTCATTATCTTTCTCCTTGCCGAAGTTCAAAAGCGAGTTTTGCAAATTTAGCTAACAATGCCTTACAACTGTTTATCGCATTCGAGAGGTCAAGAAAACACTGTGCTTAGATTTTACCACGCACAGCTTGTCAGCGAGCCAACTGCCAGTCTCATCGCCTATTTAGGCCTTTTGCCTAGCTGAGCTACACTATGCTTTCGCTTTATCGCCCTCATCAGTGATTTTTGTTACGAAGCGATGTTTTCCTTTTGCTCTGCAACCACATTGCTGCGCCTTGTTTGCCGCAGCGGCAGCGTAATCGTAAACTCTGTGCCTCTACCGACTTCACTTGCGACCTGAATAGTGCCGTGATGCTGCTCAATGATTTTATAGACAATGGACAGCCCAAGCCCTGTCCCTTGACCTACTGGCTTTGTAGTAAAAAATGGCTCAAAAATTTTTTTCAAGTTCTCCTCTGGAATCCCGATGCCTGTGTCTGCGATTTTGATGATGGCTTTATCGCCTTCGGTCAGCGTCGTGATGGTAATTTTACCAAATTTTTCAATTGCTTGCGTCGCATTGGTAATAAGGTTCAGAAATACCTGATTGAGCTGTGCTGGATAGCATTCAACCATCAAGTTCGGTGCATAGTTTTTGATGACCTCAGCTTTGTGTTTTACCATATTTGTCGCGATCATCAAGGCTGAATCAATGCTCTCTGCCAGATTTACCAACTTGCAGGTTGCTTCATCAAGGCGAGAGAAGTTGCGCAAGTTGGTTACCAGTTCTTGAATGCGCTGCAAGCCGATGTTGGATTCACTAATAGTTCGGCGCGTGCGTTCTACCAGTGAAAGCTCTTCAATGCGCAAGACCATGCTACGGATATTTTCCAGCTGTGCTTCTAACTCAGCCAGCTCGCCTTCGCGCAGCATTTTTTCCATTTTTTGATACTCTCTGAGTGCACGCTCCAAAATGCCCACATTGCGCTCAATGACGCTAAGGTTATTGGTTACAAACCCAAGTGGCGTATTGACCTCGTGTGCAATGCCTGCAACCATTTGACCCAGCGATGCCATCTTCTCCGACTGAATGAGCTGCGCCTGCGTGCTTTTCAGGTCGCTCAGCAGCTTTTCGACACGCTCTTTTTCGCTTGCTAACTGATTGCGCTGACGCAGAATTTCATCGGTACTCTGTTGAATGATTCTATCGCGCTTGCGCAGCGAGATGGTCAGCCGAACTGCCATTGCAAAAAACACACCTAAGCTCAGTAGGAGCGCTGAGACCTGCAAGGTTTGCAAGCGTGCAATGCGCTCATTTGACACTTCACCCAATGTCGTAATAAAGCGCTGGTTTGCATTGAGAATAGCATCACTTTCTTTTACCATTGTCTCCACACATTGCTCCAGCAGCAGTGTATCAATACGGTCAGCGCTTGCAGCCGCCAGTTTGAGAAACTTCTCTCGGTGTGGTTGCCAGAGATGGTCAATGTTGCCCCACGCTTGCACTGCTTTTTCTTCTTCAATTGGTTTGACTGCTACAGCTGTCCCGAACAATGTGGCAGGGCCACCTTCTCTGAGTGCTCGCTGCAACTCGTCAAATTGTCGGATAGACGTTGCAAACTCTTTGAAGGCTGTATCGTATTGCGTTAGCATAAAAAATCTCAGGTGCATATCGCGCAAGCTTTTTTCCGCGCGCTGCCACTCACGTGCGCTTTGCGTCGCTAGTGCAACCTGTTTGGCATCTTCTTCACTGCGCTGTGCCAGCACATAGTTGATCACAAAGATAGAAGTGACCAGCAGCAAGAAGGCAATCGCATACAGCACCAGTTCGCCGTAATGCCCAATTTTTACCGCTTCTGGCGCGTTTTCAGTCGCTGTGTTTTTTGTCATTTTTGGGTCTTTTTTCTTGAAAAATGTGCCCCTGTGCAGTAGTTTCACCTCTGCCAGTCAGTATCAGGCGCTATTATGTCTCACCTTAGCTATGTGCCGAATAGCCTATCGCCTGCATCGCCTAGGCCGGGCAAGATGTATTTTTTGTCGTTCAGCTCTCTGTCTAATGTTGCTGCATAAATTGGCACTTCTGGGTGATGCTGGCTGAAATGTCGCACCCCCTCTGGCGCAGCCACTACCGAGACCAGCGACAGGTTTCTTGCACCTTTTTCTTTGAGCAAACTCACAGCCATTGTGGCACTTCCCCCTGTCGCCAGCATCGGGTCTAAGACAAAGCAATGTAGCTCAGAGATATTCTCAGGAATGTTCGAGTAGTAAAAGTGCGGCTGATGTGTAGTGTGGTCACGCGAAACCCCAATGTGTGAGACAGTGGCGTTTGGTAAAAATTTCAGAAATCCATTTTGCATACCTAGTCCCGCTCGCAACACTGGCGCAATCAGAAACTTTTCTTTCAGGCGGTAGCCCACCGTCGGTTCAAGGGGTGTTTCAATATGCACTGGCTCAAGCGGCAACTTCTCAAAGATTTCAATCGCCATAATTTCTGCCAGCCGCTCTAAGGCTGAACGGAACAGCTCTTCTGAGGTGTGCTTATTGCGTAGCACGGTTAGCTCACACTTCAGAAGCGAATGTTCAAAGACAGTGAGTTTCATAGTGGCTCTGTGACCGCGTTGAAAGTTGCCGCTTGCAGCCTTTTGCTCTACTTTGTTTTCGCTTGTTCAAGCCTAAGATAGATGTCGCAAGTATGCCCAGTCTCTGCCTATTTCATGCACTGCTCACTTTGCAGTTCCCAGCTTTGCCAGTGCTTCTGCTTTTGGGAAGAGCTTGATAGCTTCTTGCACGATGTTGTCTTCGTCGGCAAAAATCATTCGTTCATACTTAGAGCCCCAGATTTGGCGTGCTAAGTTGCCTTTCACCGCATTTTTCAGATAGCGCTCATCACGGTTGTAGTCGGCTTCGACGAAGGGGATATTTTTCTTCGCTGCCAGTGCAATCAGCTGCTTCATCATCTCTGAGCTGACCTCAAACTCCTTTCTGAACTTTTCAAAGTTGTGCTCATACTTTTTCTTGAAAGCAGGGTTTTGCTCAATGTAATGCTGTGCAAATTCATCAAAAATGCGCGCAGAGCGTAACTGACGGTAGTAGCGCGTTACCGTGTCGGGCCAGATGAAGTAATCGGGCATAATACCTCCCCCTCCTAGCACAATACGCCCTTTGTCCGTCTTATAAGGCTTATGAATGGAATCAGGCTTGATGAACATGCTGGCTTCAATGGGTTCGTTGCGTCCACGCAGCTCTTGTGCTTTTCTTTTGACCTCAGGGTCAGGGCTATTGATGCCTAGTTCGTTCCAGCCTCTTTCTTGAATTTCTGCGTAATATTCTTCTCTCCCGCGTCTGCCCCCGTCATAGGGTCGCTGGATAGAGCGCCCTGAAGGCGTGTAGTAGCGTGCAATGGTTACGCGAATCTGTGAGCCATCCGGCAAGTCAAAGGGGCGTTGTACCAAGCCCTTCCCGAAGGTCGTCTCGCCTACAATCAAGCCTCGGTCGTGGTCTTGCACTGCGCCAGCCACAATTTCCGACGCAGAGGCGCTGGCCCGATTGACCAAAATGATTAGCGGCTCTTTTTCAAACAAGTCCCCCGGCTTGGAGAATGCATTTTCCTCTGGTGCACTGCGCCCTTTTGTATAGACAATCTTCTGCACCCCTCCCAAAAGTTCATCCGAGACCTTGATAGCCTGATCCAAGTATCCGCCTGGATTCTGGCGCAAGTCTAAGATGAGTTTCTTCATTCCTTTGGCTTTTAGCTCCTTGAGGGCTTCGACAAACTCGTCATGCGTGGTTTGCACAAAGCGGTCAATGTAGATATAGCCAATGTCGTCGCGCAGCATCATTGAGACCCCGACGCTGTAGGTCGGAATCTTATCGCGCGTAATGACAAAATACAGCGGCTCTTTTTCACCTGGGCGAATGATTTTTACCTTTACTTTTGTGCCTTTCGGTCCTCGCAAACGCTTGATGACACCTTCTCGCGTGATGCCAATTGCTGAGGAGTCATCAATTTCCACGATTTTATCACCTGACTGAATGCCCAGCTTATCGCTCGGCCCACCGATAACTGGCGCCACCACAAAGAGTGTGTCGTTGAGCACATCGAACTCAATACCAATTCCCTCAAAATTGCCTTGAAATTCCTCCTTTGAACGACGATTTTGCTCTGCCGACAGATAGGCAGAATGCGGGTCTAAGCGCTCCAGCATTCCTTCAATTGCGCCTTCGGTGAGTTTCTGCGTATCCACATCATCTACGTAGTATTTGGAGACAAACAGAAAAGCTTGCGAGAATTTGCGCTGCTGTTCATAGAGATTGTCGCTCGAGATGCTGGTCTTGATTTGTGTGCCGACCAGAATACCAAAAATCAAGACTCCAACGATAAGTATGCCTAATGAGAAACGTCCCATGGTTCGGTCTGTTACGTTTGTTTCAGGTTTCAAGAAAATTTCATGTTTTATGGGAACTGCTGCAACTTCTGATGCTTGAAACAAGGGCTACTCATTCGTATCTTGGTGAAAAATAGGACACAATTCATTCAATCGCAATTCAGCCTCAAAAGTTTTGCTTTGCGGAGCAGGTGTTCTTTCCTCTTTACCCAACGCACTGCAGCGCATTGCAGAAATGCTTGCAGCGTTGCAGCACCGCCGAGCAACGCCCACCTCACCAAGACTTGTGCCTGTAACCTAAGAATGCAAAAAGGCGCAACAACTGCGCCTTTTTTACCCTGCAAAACAGGTTTGGCTTAGCGGCCTCCTTCTCCCAGTGTCTTATTGAGCTGCTCATCCAGCAGCGAGCTAAAGCTGTCGTCGAAGATGTTTGAGAGATCGACTTCCATCTCCTCCGATGCGATCACCTCCAAAAGCTTCTCTTTGGCTTTTTTGGAGTAGATGCGGATTGTGCCCGGCGGAATGTTAGATTTGAAAATAATCTCCAAAATGTATCGCTCATTGATACTGACAAGATAAATGCTACGCGATTCGCCCTCATGAAAGAGCACTTCAAACGAAGTCTTCTCGCCGATTTGCTTTGCCATTTCAGCGGTGGCTACAAAATTTGAGGCTGCCAGCACGCTGAACACTTCCAAATCCTTATCCAGCAGGCCGCCATGCTTTGCTAACACTTGCCCTGTCATATCGCCTAAAATCACCGCTGTCGAACCTGTCTTGGTCGCAAATTCTTTCAGGATTTTCTCTGCAGCGTTGATTTGGTTTTCCGTCAAGTATACCTTCCGAAAGTCATCTTTGCCCGGGAAGCTCATAACGATTGGTTGATTTGTTGTTTTCGAAGACAGTTTCAATTTTTGCTTACACTACCCTACGAACATTCTTCATTTGATTGGGTGCAGGTCTTACGCTCTAACTTGAGCGATGCGTCCTACTACCAGTTTGCTCAACGCTGCTTGCTACAGCTGTTTTTGGAGTTCAGGCACCAACTTGGCGACCTGATAGCGGATGTTGCCTAACATTGCGCTTTGGTCCGCAATCACTGTCAAAATCACATTACCCTCAGGCAGCAATTTTGAAAAAATAATACCATTCTCATACTCCACCATACTCTGCTCTACCCTTCCCACATTCAGTTCTGCCCCAATGCTATCTGAGCTATGCAGTCCCCCAATTACAATTGCTCCAACCGTCTCCATATCAATTGTGGCACCTTCTCGCACTTTTTGCTCAATTACAAAACCATCTCGCCCGATCAACGCTGAGGCTCTTACACCATCAACTTTCGTTAGGGTCTCAAGTAACTCAGAAATTTCTACCATTGTTAGGTGGCAAAGGTGTTGCGCAATTATGAAGATACGACAATATATCTTGCCGAAATCGAAAATCCAAAGACTTGCAGCTTGCAATTGAGAACGGGAAATAGGTTAAGTCCCTACTCACTCTTTTCGTCTCTGAATTCTCTTACAGACTTGACACTTTGCCTTTCGCACGCTATATTTGTAGCTCATTTTTGCAGGCAATTATGAAAGCACTTGTCGAGATTTCGGATAAACAATTTTTCGTCCAGCAGGGTGACAGGCTCTTTGTGCCTAAGCAGAAAGCCAGCGAAGGAGACACTCTTACGCTAAGCAAAGTTCTGCTCACCAGTGATGGCACCAGTGCTTCGCTTAACCCATCTGTCTCGGTAACTGCGAAAGTGCTCCGTCACCTCAAAGGTGAAAAGGTGCTGGTCTTCAAGAAGAAGCGCCGTAAGCGTTATCGCCGCACACGTGGGCATCGGCAAGATTACACGGAAATTGAGATTCTTTCAATCGCATAACTGAAACCTTTGGAAAGGACACTTCCATATGGCTCACAAGAAAGGTGCAGGCTCCACGAAAAACGGTCGTGATAGCAACCCGAAATATCTTGGTATCAAAGCCTTTGGCGGTGAGTTTGTCCGCGCAGGCTCTATTATTGTGCGCCAGCGTGGCACGCTCTATAAGCCCGGTCAAAATGTTGGTCTTGGCAAAGACCACACGATTTTCGCTCTAAAAGATGGCAGGGTTGTCTTCAAGAAAGGCAAAAACGACCGCACCATTGTTGGCATCGAACCTGTGCTCGCTACCAGCGAGTAAGTCCTTTGCCTCCGTCAAGTCTTGCAGGGCGAGAGCGTATCTCTCGCCTTTGCTTTTTCTTCCGTAAACGGCCTAGACCGCCCAGCTCTGTTCCCCTGATGCTAAGTAACAGGACACTTAAGAAACGAGAATGACAAGCCACTTGTGCTAACCTGCGAAGTCAGCGAAAACAAAGTTAGTTTGCCTCGTCAGTGCTGCTTGCTATCACCTTCAGGAGTTATCTTTCGCTGCTTTTACTTAGAGCAATTAGAATGTTTCCTAGATTGGAGCGTCGCTCAGCAAAATTCCTCATCTTTATGCGAATACAGTCACAATCAGGTCGTTAAACGTTTCTCGATAGCAGCCTGAATAGTGAGTTATCAATCGCGCCCGCGAAGTTGCCGCCGTTCAGCACGCCTTTCAAAACGATGAAGTGCGAGACCTCGATTGGAAAGACGTTTGCGAAAAACTCTCGAATCTTTGGTTCGGAGACGCGCGAATTGAGCCAACGGAAATAGCCCTCGCCCGCTTCGTATTCCAAAATCATCGCCAAGCGCACCACGTCGTTCTGCGTGGCGTTGGGTCCGAGTTGATTGACGCGCGGGTCGGGTTGCGCCGCGTCCAAACTCACTTCGGCTTGTCCGAACTCGCGCAACAGACGGTTCAGGTCGGCTAAATGCCCTTGGTGATGTCCCGCAAAACTCACGGCGGCGTTGAGAATCGCTTGATTCGTAATCAGTCCCGATTGCGCGGCGGCAAGATAAGATTTGATGGCGACGGCTTCTAGCTGCGCGCCCTCGCGCACGAACGAAAGGTCGCTTTCCAAGTTGCCTGCGCTCGCGGTCGGCGATGTGTCGCACGATTGAAGCAATGTTGCGCCCGCCACGGTTGCGCCCAGTCCCGCCACGGCAGTTCGTTTGAGAAAATCTCGTCGATTCATTGCTATGTTTTGCGTTTTGAAAGTTAGAAGATAACAATGAGCAGAGCCCTAAACGTCCAATCATCAGGGTCTAAACGGCG
>JANWWA010000016.1 GCA_025056565.1 Chloroherpetonaceae bacterium
GCAGATTTGGCGGCGGGCAGTTACCGCTATCAAGTGAATCTGAGCAATCTGGCAAGTGGAATGTATCTTTATCGCTTGCGCAGCCGTGATTTTGCAGAAACGAAGAAAATGATGCTAATCAAGTAAGTCAAGAGGCAGGCTGAACATATAGCAGAGCAAATTTCAGGTATCGTGTCTCGGGCATAGCAGGTAAGATAGGGTGGTCAGGAGCTTGAGTGCTTTGTTCTAATATCTGAATGCATCGGGCGGCATCTTGCGCAGCCTTTGCAAGCATTTGCACAAACATCTCTTCCGTGAGATGATGAGAACAGGACGCAGTAGCCAAAATGCCGCCCGGTCGCAGTAGCCCCATTGCCAAACGATTGAGCTTGCGGTAGGCGTGCACAGCAGTCTGAAGCGTCTTTTTGGATTTAGTAAGGCTTGGTGGATCTAGGATGATAAGGTCAAACTGTGCCTTTCGCTCAAGTAACTTCGCAAGATAATCAAAAGCGTCAGCCTCAATCGTCTCAAGCTGTGAAAAGCCGTTGCGAGCAGCATTGCATCGAGCGCGTGCAAGGGCATCAGCCGAGCTATCCATAGCGACAACCTCTGCGGCGCCAGCGCGAAGTGCGTTAAGGGCAAAACCTCCGTCGCTGCAAAAGACATCTAAAACGCGCTGATGATAAGCAAACTTGCGAATGCGCTTACGGTTTTCACGCTGGTCCAGAAAGAAGCCAGTTTTGTGTCCTCTGAGCACGTCGACTTGATAAGTGAGGTCTGCATCAAAAATCTCAATTGGGGCATCTACAGTGCCGCTTGCGATGCGCTGGTAGAGCGAAAGCCCCTCCAACTTGCGTAGCTCCGATTCATTGCGAATGACAATCGCTTTTGGAGCAAGAAGCGTCTCTAAGGCTGCACAAATCTCATCAAGACGCTGCTCCATTCCCGCTGAAAAAGTTTGCACTGACAACACATCTGCAAACCTGTCTACAATAAGCCCGGGCAAGCGGTCCGACTCAGCGTGCACCAAGCGATAAGTATTGGTCTCGCTGTCGGGGTAGAGACGTCGGCGAAGTTGCAGCGCTGCTTCAAGGCGTCGCAGAAAAAATGCCTTATCAATTGGCTCATCATGCCAGCTCAGATGGCGGAAAGCAATAAGTGAATGCCGATTGAAAAAGCCAATGCCGAGAAATTGGCGGGAAAATGAGTATAGTGAAACGACTTCACCCGTCTCAATAGCAGGGTCTGCTTCCAAAATCTCGTTGCTAAAAACCCATTGATGTCCTGCAAGCAAGCGGCGTTCTTCGTTTTTTTTGAGGCGGATTTTCTTCATTAGCGGCTGGTGAGCTGCAAGGTATCTTTGACTTTCCAGAGTTGCCACCATGGCGTGTTAGGCGAGTGGTGATGCTCCCAGTGATAGCCAAAAAAGTAGCATGAAAGCATGGCCCAAAAGTGGTGGCGTCGTAGAGTGCGAGCAAAATAAGGCTGCATTGAAGCATCAAAGGGTGGCTTATGCGGAAGGTAAGTGCCGAAGTAGAACAGCTGCAAAACGCCCCAAAAACAAGGCAGCATCCAAAAGAGCCAAATGCGAGACTCTGGAATGTGAAGAAGATGCTCAAAGATGTTGTAGAGCGCTGCCATAGTCAGCACTTGCGACCTAGTCGCATAGCGGAGGATAAATGTCCCGAGCCACACCCAAAAATTTTGTGAGGCAGTGCAGAAATCAGGGTCTTTGTCTGAAGCAGGGTAAGCGTGATGCCGCGCATGCTGCCTCAGAAGTTGACGATACGACATCGCTCCAAAGAGCCAGCACGCCGCAGCCCCTAGGAGATGGTTGAGTCTTCTATGTTGGCTCACAGCCCCGTGCATTGCGTCGTGTGCCGTGATGAAAAGACCTGTTGTAAGATAGCCTTGAAGAGCTAAGTGCAGGTAGCTTTCTGGTGTTTCCCACGAAAGTGAGCTGCCAAAGAGATATGCTAAGTGCGTAAGCCAAAGCAGAATAATGCTCAGTGCAATTGTAACGCCCATGTATCCAGTATAAGGTTTGTTGCCCAATCCAAGTTTTTGCCTTCAAAAGAGATTTTGAGGCAAATGCGTTCCCGTAAAGGAGGCTAAGCGTGTGTCGCTTGTGAGGTGGGATAGATTGAGCCGCACAGCCAGCGATGGCAGAGGTGTTTGCGAGTGTGGTGATAATGTTGTATATTAGCACTCGCTATCAGTGAGTGCTAAAAATTTGAAACTCTGTGTAGTCCAAATGCGTTTTAGCACTCCGAATTTTGTTAGGAACTTAATTAAATCAGCAAACCCAAACTCGAGCAAACCCAAACTTGGAGGAACAGTTATGAAGATTCAACCTCTGGCAGATCGCGTCGTTGTGCGTCCAGCGCCCGCTGAAGAGAAAACCAAAGGCGGTCTATACATCCCTGACACTGGCAAGGAAAAGCCGCAATACGGCGAAGTCGTGGCAGTCGGGGAAGGCAAGCAAACTGACAACGGCACTGTTATTAAGCCACAGGTAAAGGTGGGTCAAAAGGTGCTCTATGGCAAGTATTCTGGCACCGAAATCAACATTGATGGCGAAGAACTGCTCATTATGCGTGAAAGTGACATCTTTGCAATTCTGAACTAACACAAGTTTCGCTAACCCTTAAAACCATTAAGGAAGAACACTATGGCAGCAAAGTTGATTTACTTTAACGCAGAAGGTCGTGCCGCATTGAAGCGTGGCGTCGACAAACTTGCGGACGCTGTAAAAGTAACGCTAGGTCCAAAAGGACGCAATGTCGTAATTGAAAAGAAGTTCGGTCCACCGACCGTTACGAAGGACGGTGTAACCGTCGCAAAGGAAATCGAGCTGGAAGATCCACTGGAAAATATGGGTGCGCAGATGGTGCGCGAGGTTGCCTCTAAAACCAGCGATGTGGCAGGCGATGGCACCACCACTGCAACGGTTCTGGCGCAAGCCATTTTCCGCGAAGGCTTGAAGAACGTTACAGCTGGCGCCAACCCAATGGACCTAAAGCGCGGCATTGATATGGCAGTGCATGCCATTGTCGAAGAGCTCAAGAAAATTAGCCGCCCCATCTCCAGCAAGAAGGAAATTGCTCAGGTTGGCACCATTTCAGCTAATAACGACAAAGAAATTGGCGACCTCATTGCCGAAGCGATGGAAAAGGTTGGCAAGGACGGCGTCATTACCGTTGAGGAAGCAAAAGGCACTGAGACCGAGCTGAAGGTCGTTGAAGGTATGCAGTTCGACCGCGGCTATCTCTCGCCTTACTTTGTAACCAATGCCGAGACAATGGAGGCTGAGCTTGAGGAGCCGCTGATTCTGATTCACGACAAGAAGATTTCCTCAATGAAGGACTTGCTCCCCATTCTGGAAAAGGTAGTGCAGATGGGCAAGTCGCTGCTCATTATCGCTGAGGAAGTCGAGGGCGAGGCGTTGGCAACATTGGTTGTCAATAAGCTGCGTGGCACGCTAAAGGTCGTTGCGGTCAAAGCTCCAGGCTTCGGTGATCGTCGTAAGGCAATGCTGGAAGACATTGCCATTCTCACAGGTGGTACGGTCATCAGCGAAGAGAAGGGCTACAAGCTCGAAAACGCCACGATTGCTTATCTGGGTCAAGCCAAGCGTGTCGTAGTCGACAAGGATAACACGACCATCGTCGAGGGTAAGGGCAAGTCAGACCAAATTAAAGCTCGCATCAATGAAATCAAGATGCAGATTGAAAAAGCCACCAGCGACTACGACAAAGAGAAACTGCAAGAGCGCTTGGCAAAGCTGTCAGGTGGCGTAGCAGTGATCAACATCGGTGCAAGCACCGAAGTTGAAATGAAAGAGAAGAAAGCCCGTGTAGAAGATGCCTTGCATGCAACTCGCGCAGCCGTTCAGGAAGGCATTGTGCCTGGTGGAGGCGTAGCGCTGATTCGCGCGGCTCGTGCACTGGACAATCTCAAGCCAGAAAACGATGACCAAAGGACAGGTATTGAAATTGTCCGCCGTGCAATTGAGGAGCCGCTGCGAATGATTGTAGCGAATACAGGCACGATGGACGGCGCTGTCGTGCTGCAAAAAGTGAAGGAAGGCAAAGACGACTTTGGTTTCAACGCGCGCACGGAGCAGTATGAAAATCTGATTCAGTCAGGCGTGGTTGACCCAACCAAAGTAACACGCACAGCGCTCGAAAATGCAGCGTCTGTGGCAAGCTTGCTGCTAACAACCGAAGCCGTCATCGTGGAGAAGAAAGAGGAAGAAAAGACTCCAGCTCCTGCTGGCGGTGGAATGGGCGGAATGTATTAATCCTGTCCCAAAAGGAGCAGAGTGCAGGGCTGATTTGCCATGCGCAAGTCAGCCCTTCGTATTTTCCAAACATTGGTTTCCTTAGTGAGGGAAGGCGAAGTATCACGAAGAAGCTAAGGAGTAGAGATTCTCGACTGAAATGTGTATTTTCGTGCGTAACGGAAACCCAAACCAATCAACAAATAGAAAAATGAAGATGGCACGCTCTTTGGCCTCTGCGATAGGGCTTGCAGGTATCTGCTTGCTTGCGATGAGCTTACAGTCAGGCTGTTCAAGTTGCAAAAAGGAGGAAGGTTTAGGGCTTAAGCGCCCAGACGATAGTGCCTTGATTGCGCAGCAAAAGCTAATGGAGGAATATCAAAAGACATTGGCGGAGCCTGCGCAGCGAAGCGGTGAAATTCAGATTGAAAAAAAGGTAACCTACACAACTGTGCCTGCGCCAGAAAGCGACCAAGCAGGAGGCACTCAGATTGCTAAGCCCAAGTTTAATTACCAAGCCTTAGACGAAGTGATGGAAAACTTGCAGGAGACCTTGATTCCAACCGTGAAATCTAATGCAGCACGTCTGGGCAAAACAGGCGGCGCAATTGCATTTAATGTCGTGGTCACGCCAGATGGCAAGGTCAAGCAAATCAACATTTCTCAGAACGACTTAGATGAGCAAACTGCCAATGCTGTAAAGGCTGTCATCAACCGCACAAAGTTTCCAACTTGGAACCCTGCGGAACTAAAAGAGTATAAGAGTGAGAGAATTAAAATTCAGTTCTGAGCGTTCACGCAAAAAGTGCTGAAAGGAAACGGAACTCTAACTCTTAATACAGCAATGGCAAACATCAACTTTGGGTTTGATTATCACATTCGTAAGCTGTATCACCCGCGAATTGAAGATAGCATCAATCAAATGCGAGGTATGCTCGTCCCGATGGTGATTGAAACCTCAGGACGCGGCGAACGTGCATTTGACATTTTCTCACGCCTACTGCGTGAGCGCATTGTCTTCTATGGCACAGTGGTCGATGACCACTCGGCAAGTCTGGTGATGGCGCAGCTGATTTTCCTCGAGTCCGAAGACCCTGAGCGAGATATTTATATGTATATCAACTCGCCGGGCGGCAGCGTCTCAGCTGGACTTGGGGTCTATGACACGATGCAGTTCATTCGCCCTGATGTCTCCACTGTGTGCGTCGGAATGGCAGCCTCAATGGGGGCGCTGCTCTTGGCTGCAGGGGCAAAGGGCAAGCGCGGTTCTTTGCCGCACGCCCGTATTATGATTCATCAGCCCTCTGGCGGTGCGCAAGGTCAAGAAACCGATATCCTGATTATGGCACGTGAGATTGAACGCACGCGTCGTATGCTTGATGAAATTCTGGCAAAGCATACAGGTCAGCCGATTGAGAAAGTGCATCAAGATTCCGAGCGCGACCGCTGGATGAGTGCCCAAGAGGCAAAGGAATACGGGATTATCGACGAGATTTTTGAAAAACGCCCTATGCCCGATAAGAAAAACTAAAGGCGAATGGAATGAGAAAGCCGCTCCGTCTGGAGCGGCTTTAATTTTCCACACAGTGCAAGCCAGGGAGCGCTAAGTTTTGCTCAGTTCCGTAATAACGCAGTTGCAACTTCCCTTAGCAAGAAGATCGCCTGAGGCATTAGATATGTGGCACTCTGCGTGGATGATGCGTCGACCACGCCGGACTACCTTTGCTCTTGCTGTAATTACTTCCCCGAGCTTTGCACTGCGCAGAAAGTCCACTGCAAGGTTAATAGCAACAAAGAAATGGGTATCGTCCAGCGTGTAGATGGCAATACCCATTGCTTCGTCCATAATCGTTGCCACAATGCCGCCGTGCAAAATTCCAACGGGGTTCGTCATATCAGGGCGGACGACAAAGTCGGCGATGAACTCGCCAGCTTCTGCGTGGCGAATCGTGCCGTTCAGCCATCGCCCCACTGGTGAAGGATGCTGATCGCCAAATGATTGACCGATGCGCGATTGCAAGTATGCTAATGCTGCGTTCATTCTTTTGTGCGCTTTTTAAGTTCAGAAAACTGCCTTTTGGTGATGGGTAAGTGCTGGCTGCGACATAAAAGAGCGTTATAGCGAACCCGTCTTGCTTGCAAGTTCTGTAGCCATTTCACGGACAGTGCTGGCAGGGGCTAATGATGTGTAATGAGCATATCTAATGCACGCAAACCTGCTTTCATCTTGCTAAGGGTTTCTTCATACTCTTTTTCGGGTTTCGAGTCCGCTACGATGCCCGCTGCAGCCTGAAGGTAGATGCGCGCGTCGCCTCGAGTTTGCTGTGCAATCATTGTGCGGATGGCAATAGCCATCTTGAGGTTACCTTGAAAGTCTATGTAACCAATTGCTCCGCCGTAGAGTCCGCGTCGCTCTTGCTCTAACTCGTAGATAATCTCCATCGCCCGAATTTTCGGTGCACCTGTCAGTGTGCCAGCAGGGAAGCACGACCAAAACGCATCAAGCGGTGAAAGTTCCTCTCGCAACTCACCCCGCACATTGCTAACAAGGTGCATGACGTGTGAATAACGCTCAATTACCATCTGCTCAGTAACGGTAACCGAGCCGATTTTTGCAATTCGACCAATATCGTTGCGGCTAAGGTCAATGAGCATAAGGTGCTCTGCACGTTCTTTTTCATCACCGAGCAGGTCTTTTGCCGTTGCAATATCTGCTTCTATGGTCTCGCCGCGCGGACGAGTGCCAGCAATAGGGCGGGTCTCCACCCAGCGCTTGCCATCGTGAGAGGTGACGCTGACAAGCAACTCTGGCGACGAACCAATAATTTGCACAGAGCCTAAGTCAAAGTAATAGCAATACGGTGAAGGATTAATGGTGCGCAGGGCACGATAGACATCAAACGGCTTAGCGTTCAAGCGGCGCTCCAAACGCTGTGAGATTTGCACTTGGAACACATCGCCTGCAAAGATGTAATCTTTCGCTCGCTGAACCTTCTGCAGGTAGGCTTCACGGGAGAGGTTTGAAACAATCGCTTCAGGCTGTTCCTTGCTCAGTGTAATGTCAGCAAGGTTGAGGGCTGCAGTAAGCTGCTGTTTGAGCTGGCATAGCTTTTCCTCAGCTGCGGCACGGTAATGCTCACTGGTATAATTGGTAACCAAAGCGACCTTGCGAGCCACATTATCGAAGACGACGAGCGTATCGTAAAACCCGAGCCAGATGTCAGGCAGAGAGCACGGCAGTTCCTTCGAGGGAACAGGCAGCTTTTCAATAAAGGCAGCAGCATCATAGCCGATGAAACCAAATGCGCCTGATGTAGCCATCTTTATGCGATTGGGTAAGGTAGGGCTGGAGAAAGCATCAAGCAAGATTTGGACCTGCTCCGGAATGGGTAGCGAATCATCAAGCAGTGCTTCTAAACGCTCAAACTGTTCGTCTAATATGGACAGTTCTCGCCTGCCACTGAGCCATGCCTGAAAAATGGCAAACGGCTCGAGCGCAATGTAAGAAAAACGCGCGATGCGCTCCTCACCCTCAACAGACTCGAGCAAACAGGCGTTTGGTTTGCCTAGCTTGAGAAAGAGCGAGATAGGCGTTTCAGTATCGGCAAGATGCGTTTCAATGAGGGGGCAGAGTTGAAAATGAACACCCTTTTTGGCAGAACAGATGCGCTTTTGCATTTTTGCGGTCTTATGTTTTTACACTTCGGTTGAGGCAAAAGTAGCAGTATGCCACTTGACAAGAAAACGTTTCGCGAAAGTAAGACGGTTCGCGTTGTCATCTTCATCGGCTTCTTAGCTGCAGTAACGGCTCTCTTTCCCCGAAATAAAATCTCGTCGCTAAGCTACGAAGTAGGCTCCGTGTGGCTACAAGATGATGTAACTGCGCCCTTCACGTTCCCTGTCTACAAAAAAGAGGAGGTGTATGAACAGGAGAAAAAAGCAGCAAGAGAAAGCGTGTATCCAGTTTTCCGCAAGTCAGAAAAGGAGTTTGTGCCGCAAGAGTTCCAGCGCTACTTCGATAACCTGCTCACTTTCTTGGGGATAGAGTTGGGCCGTGCAGCGGCTAATAAAAAAGCACCTGCAATTGATTCCAGCTTATTGCGCTTAGCTGATAGCCTATTTGCGGCAATGGGGCTAACACCGCAAGAAAAGGCATTGCTACTCAGTGAGTATAAGCGCGTGTTAAAGACACGCAGCGAGCAACAGTCCCTCTTGGGGCTTTATCGCACACTGCTGCCTTCACTAATTATCTCGATTCGCTCTGATGGTATTCTAAATGTGCCGCGTCGGGAGTTTTCTACTGAAAAGTTCGTCATTCGAGCGGCGAATGACCGAGAAGAAAGCGCCGTCGCATTCAAGTCGGTGCGCGACAGTGTAGAGGCGGTGCTGACGCTGGGCGAGTTGTTAGTCGAGCGGCTACGGCGACCGCTAGAAAGCGATACGGTGCAGGTGGCGCTGAAACTTTCGCTGCCATTTTTGGCGCCCAATCTTCTGTTTGATGCGGCGCAAACGCTGGCTGATAAGGTGCGTGCGGAAAGCTCTGTGCCAATTGCAGATGGAATTGTGCGGGAAAATGAAAAAGTCATCTCGCGTGGTGAGGTAATTACTGACCTAACAAAGCGCAAATTAGACTCCTACATTCGAGCGAAGGCGGAGCGCGAGGTGCGCACGGGTGAGCTGCGGCTGTATATCGGCAAGCTGCTAATTGTGTTAATTATTTCATCACTATTTGCTGCCTACCTATACTTTTCACGCCCACAGATTTTTTTTGACAACACGCTGCTGCTTTTGCTAGTCAGCGTAATTTTGCTGGAGCTTTTAGCCGCATGGTATTCGGTGCAGCTGACGTGGTTGTCGCCTTATATTGTGCCAATTGGTCTTGCCTCAATTCTGCTCACGATTCTCTTTGATTCACGCACAGGCATTTTTGCCACCGTTACTATTTCGCTTCTGGCAGCAACCATTCGAGGCAATGACTTTTCATTTGCGCTGGCAACGCTGTTTGCAGGTGGGATGGGTGTCTTTTTTACACGCGATATTCGTCGGCGCGCGCAGGTTGCGCTCTCGGTGCTGTATGTGTTTCTGGGCTATGCTGTGGCAATTTTAGCCTTCAACTTTTCGCGTCTTGCCAGCTTTGAGGAAATTCTCAATGACCTGAAGTTTGCAGCCATTAGCTCATTGCTCTGCTTTCTTGTCTATCCAGCCCTGCTGCTGATTGAGAAAGTCTTTGGTATCACAACAGACCTCACGCTGCTGGAACTTTCTGATGCAAATCATCCACTTTTGCGGGAAATGGCAGCCAATGCACCGGGCACTTATACGCACACGATGCAAGTGAGCCTACTGGCAGAAGAAGCTGCCAATCGCATTGGGGCAAATGCCCTGCTGTGCCGCGTGGGCGCATACTTTCACGACATTGGCAAGCTACCACAAGCGCAATACTTTGCAGAAAACCAAGGAGCACATAACCCGCATGACGAACTGACTGCGATTACCAGCGGTCGCATCATTGGAGACCATGTAAAGCAAGGTATTGAGCTTGGACGTGCTTACAAATTGCCTCAGCGTGTCTTGGATTTCATCCCACAGCATCACGGCACAACGATGATTCACTTCTTCTACGACAAAGCGCTCAAGTTCTTCCCGCCTGACAAGCTCAATCCCGAAGACTTCCGATACCCAGGACCAAAACCGCAAAGCCGAGAAGCGGCAATTGTTATGTTGGCTGATGGTGTAGAAGCCTCTGTGCGCTCCCTAACTACGGCAAATGAAGAAACAATTGCGCAAATTATCGATACAGTCATTCGCAAACGGCTGGACGAAGACCAGTTTTCTGAATGCCCTTTGACATTTGCTGAGCTGAAAGCCATTAAAGAAAGCTTTATCAAGACTATTATTGCTCTGCGGCATAAGCGCGTCAAGTATCCAGGGCAGAAGATTTAAGCCTGCACCTAAGAAAAGCCTTGCACAGCATAAGTATCAGAAGCCTGCAGCCTCAAGCGCGGTGCAACTAAAAAAGCGGACAGGCAGCGCTTTAAGCTGCATCGCAGAACGGCTCGCTTTTTATTTTTGTGATTTTTTTCTAAATACGGCGGAGAAGCACATTGCCAAGAGCGTTATGCGTTGGAGCGCGCTTTCCTTAACCACTTGATTGGACAACAGCAATGGAGGACAGTCTCATTAACCCAAGCTTCAAGACGCTACCAGAGATGTTTGAGGGCGTCTTTAATTACTATAAAGGGCGCACTGACCACTATGCCTTGCTGCGGAAAGTAAATGGGCGCTATCAGGGCATTACACACGACGCACTAAGAGCTGATGTAGATGCCTTTGCAGCATACCTGCACAGTATCGGGATTCGCAAGGGAGACCGTGTGGCAATCCTTTCTGAAAATCGTCCCGAGTGGGTGGTATCCGATATGGCGATTCTCAAACTGGGTGCGATTGATGTGCCACTCTATCCTTCCCTGCCGCCCAATCAGATTGCGTATATCCTACAAAATTCAGAGGCAAAAGCGATTGTTGTGTCAACAGGCTTACAGCTCGGCAAGATTCGAAAAATTCGGCAAGAAGTGCCCTCGCTCACGCACGTTATTTCAATGAACCCTATTGATAACAAAGGCGACAGCGAAGTTGAGCTAGACGAAGCTAAGCAAATTGGACAAAGACTTGCAGCACAGTCGCCACTGAAGCCAGAGCCGATTGACGAAGAAGATATTGCGACGCTCATTTACACCAGTGGCACAACGGGGTTGCCTAAAGGTGTAATGCTCACGCATCGTAACATCTGCGAAAATATCAAGTCAAGCGTAGCGTGTTTGCCTGTTGACCAGAACGACCGTGCGCTGTCTTTTCTGCCGCTTTGCCACTCATATGAACGCACCGCAGGGTATTATGTGATGTTCGCCTGTGGCGTTCAGATATACTACGCTGAAAGCATTGATACCGTTAGTCTCAATATCACAGAGGCGAAGCCAACAATAGTTATTACAGTGCCGAGGCTATTCGAGCGGATTAAGTCTTCGCTGTTCAAGAATGTAGATGCAGGTCCCGCTGCGCGTAAGAAGCTCTTTTACTGGGCAATAGGTGTAGGACAGAAGGCATTCAAGGCAAAGCAGGCGGGAAGGATATCACCCCTGTTAGCTGTGCAATACAAACTGGCAGACAAGCTGGTTTTCAGCAAAATCCGTGAAAAGTTCGGTGGGTGTATTCGTTATTTTGTCTCAGGCGGTGCGGCGCTGCCGAAGGAGACAGGAGAGTTTTTTGCTGCAATGGGTATTACAATTCTCGAAGGGTTTGGTTTAACGGAGACTTCACCTGTGACACACGTCAATCGAATTGAGAAAGTAAAGTTTGGCACGGTAGGACCACCGATTAAAAATGTAGAGCAAAAAATTGCGCCTGATGGGGAGATTCTCATACGCGGCCCGAATGTGATGAAAGGATATTGGCGCGATGAAGCGGCTACACGCGAAGCAATTGAGCCAGATGGCTGGCTGCATACAGGCGATATCGGTGAAATTGATGAAGATGGCTACCTCAAAATCACCGACCGCAAAAAGCACATTATTGTCAATTCAGGTGGCAAAAATATTGCGCCACTACCAATTGAGAATATGATTCAGAATAGCCCGTTTGTAGACCAAGTTGTAGTGTTAGGTGAAAAGCGTCCGTTTCTGACCGCAGTGATTGTGCCGAACTTCGATGCTCTGCGTAACTTTGCCGAAAAAAATCACATTCAGTTTGAGAACAACAAAGACCTTATCCAGAAAGCAGAGATTCGAAAAATCTTTGAAGAGCATTTGCGCAACATTTCGCGTGAGCTAGCAAGCCACGAAAAGGTGCGCCGATTTATTCTTGCCCCTGAGCCTTTTACCATTGAAGCAGGCGAAATGACTCCGACCTTGAAAATCAAGCGCAAAGTGGTCGAAGAAAAGTTCAAGGCAGAGCTTGAGGAAATCTACAAGACCCTTGTGTATGAATCTGAATAAGAAGGGCAGGCCTTGTGCCTGCCCTCGCAGAGTAGTTTAGGTAGCCTGCTCAGGGGGAAAACCCTGCTAAGCTAACTTTCGGGCAGTTTCATAGCGCTCGCTCACATTCTCCCAGTTGATAATGGAGAAGATGGCATTTACATAGTCAGCGCGTCGGTTCTGATACTTGAGGTAGTAGGCGTGCTCCCAGACATCAATCACCAAGAGTGGCACAGCACCCCAAGTCGTGAGGTCTTGATGTTTTTCACATTGCAGAATGGTCAGCCGCTTTGCAAATGGTTGATAGGCTAGCACGCCCCAACCTGAGGCTTCAACCGAAATAGAGGCATTAGCAAGCTGCGCCTTGAATTTGTCAAAGCTGCCGAAGTCGGTATTAAGGGCTTTTTCTAAATCTCCTTTGGGCTTACCACTCTTAGCAGGGGCTGTGAGGTTTGTCCAGTAAATTGAGTGCAGAATATGCCCAGAGCCGTGAAAAGCAAGTTCACGAGACCAGTGCTTAATTAAGGCAAAGTCACCTGACTCACGAGCCTTTTGCAATTCTGCTTCTGCTTTATTAGCGCCTGCCACATAGCTGGCGTGGTGTTTGTCGTGATGCAGCTCAACCGTGGCTTTGTCAATGATGGGCTCGAGTGCATCTTTCGGGTAGGTCAGCTCTGGCAGTACATATTTGCCGCTGCTGTCGACAATTTGGTCGAGCAGCCATAGCTTGAGCCAAGCTGACTCGGTGCGTGGTGAGGCCTCAAGCGCTGGTAAGCCTGCTAGCATGACACCTGCTGAAGTAAATGAGGCTGCCTTCAAGAACGAGCGTCGTGAAGTTGAAGTCGGCATACTCAGATAGGTAGTTACGGTGTTGAAGTTTACTATCCAGTCTCTACGCTCGAAAAATCTAACTTTCAGGTGTTTCGTTTCAAATAGCGTTAGGGGCAGGAGAAATCATACTGCTCTGCACCGTGAATGAAATAAAATGATTGCAGTTTCTCCGAAGGGAAATGCATCACTTGCAGGATATTTTTCTGGTCGTCGAAGACTTCGAAAAGCAGCGTATTTTTTATGGAGAGCTGTTCAATCGGTGTGGAGCTGGAAAATTGCAATTGATACCACCACATATCTTTGTCTATCCCGCTGGTAACAAGTTGAGGCAACAAACGGTTGTGTGGTTGACGCAGCTCAAAACGAGAGTTGAGGTATGCTAAAAAAAGCGAATCACAAGTCGGTGTGGCGGAGAGTGAAAAACTTTCAAGGCGATGAAATTTCTGCAGTGCAAGTTCCAAATCGTCTTTGAAAAAGCGGAGGTTAAGCACAGCGATATTATCCTCAATTGCCATCTTGCCGTAACTGACATGGAAGTTGTGCACGGCGATGGTGCTAAGGCAAAGAAGCACCAAACTGGCCAAAATGCCTCTGGTCATCGCTTGCGCGGTCGAAACGGTCTGTAATAGAGTGTTTCAATTTCATCAGTGCCTAATTCACGGCGAATTTTTCTCAGGCGCAGCCGACTATCCTCAAGCTCAAAATCCAACACAAGTAGGATATAGTCGGGTTTGCTGATGCGTTGATAATACTCAATATGCAGCGAAGTGGGGTGCGAGTGCCACTTCACGACTTCTGAGCGTTCTATGGTGTGTGCAGAAAGCGAAACAGGTAGGCGCAATTCTTGGCGAAAGACCGTTCCATCTTGAAGCCGAACAGAATCAATCATTATAACCGTATCGCGGTTTGCAGATTCTTTGATGCAAAGGTAAATTGGGACATTAACTGCCGCTCGAGAGGCAAGCTCAAGCTGCCACTCGCCCAAGATGCTACGAGCACTTGTTTGCAACCATACATTACTCGCAAGGATAAGTATGATAAACAAATAGTTTGGCAACGGATGCCTCCCCAGAGTTTTATCGCCAGGTGTGCCTGAGCCAGTGTGCTAAGCATGCCACCTTGCGCAGAATCGATGCAAATTTAGTAGAAAAGACTCTGTTGCATCAACCAAAACAAGATGTGCGAGATGAAAGGTGAAAAACTCTCGGTGCTGTTTGTCGACGATGAGCCATACATTCTGGAATCACTGCGTGAATTGTTCGGAAAGAAATATACCGTCTATACCGCAAACAGCGGTGAAGAAGCGATTGAAATTGTTAGACAGCACCCGATTGCAATTGTGATGAGTGACCAACGAATGCCCGGAATGAAGGGCGTGGAGGTCTTGCGTGCAGTGCGAGAATGTTCACCGCAAACGATTCGAATTTTACTAACAGGCTTTGCAGATGTAGATGCCATTCTGGATTCGGTCAATGTAGGAGAAGTGTTTCGCTATGTGCGGAAGCCGTGGGATGTGGAGAACTTGATGTCAGTGTTATCGCTGGCGGAGACCACTTATTTGAACAAGGTAAAAGCCAGCCAAAGTCTTGGAAATCAACAAACAAGTAAGGTGGATATGTCAAAAGGGGAACAAGTGCGTCGCTCAAGTCTGCCAGCTTCGGTGTTGCAAGAGTTGCGCCGTCAGCGTGAAGCTGAAGAGAGTTTTTTTCAAAAGGTCAGTGAAAAGTTAAAAGCAGGTGTAAGTCCAGACAAGCTGCTGGAAGGAACAACAGGTCGAGTGAGAGTGCTGGTCGTTGATGATGAACCCTCCGTGCTGACCGCACTGTCAGAGATGCTAGGCGATGAGTATGAAGTCTTAACCAGTCGGACTGCTGATGAAGCACTGGCCATTCTGCACCAAGATATTTTCATTGGCTCACTGATTAGCGACCAGCGTATGCCAAGCAAGACAGGGACAGACTTGCTAATTGAAGTCAGCCGCCTTGCGCCGCTGCTGCCCAAGATTTTGATTACGGCTTACACCGATGTCGAAGATGTGGTGCGCCTTATCAACGAGGGGCAGATTCATCGCTATATTCAAAAGCCGTGGGATTCGCGTAAGCTCAAAGCGACAATTGCAGAGGCAATTGAACTTTACAAAGAGCGACTAAGCGCCTACTTAGCTGAGCGGGAACGATTGGGCGAAGCACTATTTCTCCCTGAAATATCTGAAGCGACACCAGCGCCTGAACCTGAAAAAGCGGACATAAAAGCCAGTCACTCGGAACTAGCAAATAAACTCAAAGCTCTAAGTGAAGTGCGCAAAAATAAAGGAGGATAAACTTGTCGAAGAACTTATAACCAAGCAAGTGGCAATGCGTTATGCAACTGGAAGATTCAAAAGCAAATTTTCAGACAGATTTACAGGTCAAGCGATACAGTGAATTGATTATCTACGCAATCATTTTTCTCTTCCTAGTAGCAGCCTCGTTTGTCGTCAGTATTGTGCTCTCACGTCAAAGTCAACAAGATGCGCAGCACATTTTTTGTGCCACGCAGCAGCAGCGTAGCTGGGCAAACGCTGTAGAGTCTTTTACCAGAGCAAACATTGCAATCTACATGGAGTCAGGGAATGCAATGCCTGACTTGAAGACAGCAGTAGAGGCAATTCAGCAATTCAAGCATCTAATGAATGCACTAGCGCACGGCGACTCTCTAGAGATGAACGGCAAGGTGTTCCAGATTTCAGCAGTCTCTGAGCCAAGCCTGCAGCAGGTGCTGAAAACAATGCAAACACGCTGGGCAGAAGTAGAGGGAGATTTTACAGCTTTTGCAAAGAAGTTCTCAGAAGGGCACATTGATACGGCACTTTTTACCAAAGTTGCCGATCCGATTCTAGCAAAGTTAGGACCTCAGATTGCAGAGGATACGCGAACCTTCATCGTTACGCTGGGCTTCCTATCCGAAGAACGCATTACAGGCTTGCAGACATTTCAGATTGGTGCGCTCATGCTCAGCGTTGTGGTCTTCTTAGTTATGGCGTTTCGACTGGCGATCTCGCTCCAAGCACAAGACCGTGTCATTGTGGAGCGCACGCGGCAAATTATGGAGCAGAACCAGAAAATTCTGGAACAGAATGAACTCATTAACGCAGAAAAGCGCACAGTAGAGAAACTCAATCAAGAACTAGAAAACAATCTCAAAAAGCTGCGTGAGACTCAAGCCTATCTGATTCAAACTGAAAAGATGAGTTCCCTAGGGCAAATGGTAGCAGGCATTGCACACGAACTCAACACACCAATTGGCTATGTGAATACAAATGTGGTGCTGGTAAAAGAGCGCTTCTTGGAGCTGGCAGATACCTTGCGCAAAGCACTCAGGGCACAGGAGCTGATTTACAATGACCAGTTTGAAGAAGCAGTGGTCGAGATGCAAGCCATTGCCAGTTCCCCATATGGGACAATTGCTGAGCTCGATGAAACCGAAGCACGCGTCAAGCGTCTGCTTGCCGCCTCACAGGCGGGGCTTGAGCAAATGGCAAATCTGGTGCGCAGTATGCGCAATTTCTCTCGCCTTGATGAAGCTGAAATGAAGAAAGCAGACATTCACGAAGGCATCAAGGGGAGTCTGCTGATGCTCTCGCCACAGCTGAAAACCAACGACATTCAGGTTACAACCGATTATGGAGACCTGCCAATGATTGAGTGCTACCCTGCTCAGCTGAACCAGGTTTTTCTAAATCTTATTCAAAATGCAGTGCATGCGGTAGAAGGGCGACCAGAGCCAAAAATCCACATCTCAACAACACTGGAAAATGGCGAGATTGTGGTCAGAATTTCAGACAACGGACCCGGGATTCCTGAAGAAATCCAAAGCAAGATTTTTGACCCCTTCTTCACCACGAAACCTGTGGGCAAGGGCACTGGTCTAGGTCTTTCAATTTGCTACAGTATCATTCAAAAACATCAAGGCACAATTACCTTCGAGACGCAAAAGGGTGTTGGCACGACCTTTATTGTGCGCATTCCTGCACGGGATTTTATGCCGGTAAGCAGTCAAACTGGACAAGTGCAAGTAGAAAAGGTATAGCAAAACGGTACGATGAACGCGCTCGAGAAACAGATGCTGAGTTCAGAGCCGAAAATAAGTAGCCTGCTATCGGGGCTGATTATAGAGAGTCTGCAAGATCCCTTGTGCGTCAAGGATAGTGGCGGGCGCTACACGTATCTGAATGCGGCAATGTGCCGCTTGCTTGGCGTAACCAGCCCAAAAGATGCAGTCGGCAGAACAGACTTGGCTTTTTTTCCTGATGATATAGTAAGACAGCGGCGCAATGATGACCTTCTTCTGCTCACTGCACAGTTGCCAGCTATCTCAAAAGAAGAAGCATTGATTGAGCCGGCAACAGGGCTGCTCAAGTGGTTTCAAATCACTAAGTCGCCCCTAAAAGATAGTGAACAGCGCATCATCGGTACCGTTGAGCTATACCGTGACATTGCGGCGCGCAAGGAAAGTATGGAGGTGGTGCATCGCATTCAAGCTGAGCTGCTGCAGAAGGAAGCAGCGCTCTCAAGCTTGATTAACAATACAGACGATTACATCTGGGCAATTGACCGAGAGTATAACCTGAGCGTGGCAAATGAAGCAGTAAGGCACTTTGCGCGCACAGCATTGGGCATTGAAATCCAGATTGGAATGCCATTTTTTTCAATCGTGCCGCCTGAGAATGTCGAGGTGTGGAATCGATATGCCAATCTGGCACTTGGCGGCGAGCATGTGGTGTTCGAGACTAGTCATCGATTAGCAGACGGAAGCGTGCGCTACGAGGAAGCAACGCTCAACCCTATCAAGGATTTTCAAGGGGAGATTTTTGGGGCAGCTGTCTTCGTGCGCGACATTACGCGTCGCAAACGCATTGAGGAAGAGCTGCAGGTGCTCAACAGAGAGCTTGAAAAGCAACTGGCAGAGGTGCAAAAAACTCAGGCGCAGCTTATTCAAGCAGAGAAGATGAGTTCCCTAGGGCAAATGGTGGCGGGCATTGCACATGAACTCAACACGCCAATTGGCTATGTGCAGAATAATTTGGAGCTAATTGGCAAGCGCTTTGAGACGCTCTCAGAGCTGTATGCTAAAGCAATTGAGGCAATTGCGTGCATCAACGACAATCGTCTGGAAGATGCGCTGTGCAAATTTCAAGAAATCTCAGAATCTGAGCTGGCAACAAAAGAGTCGCTGTCGCAACTTGTAAGCCGCACTCAGAAGCTATTCAACGGGTGCATGGTCGGCCTAGAGCAGATGGCAAACCTTGTTCAAAGTATGCGCAATTTCTCTCGCTTGGACGAGGCGGAGATGAAGCGCGCAAATCTTTTGGACGGCATTCGTAGCAGCCTGCTGATGCTAGGGCACATGTTGCGTGAAAAAGCTATCCAAGTCGAGACCTATCTGGAGCCCCTACCAATGATTGATTGCTACCCAGCACAGCTGAATCAGGTTTTTATGAACATTATTCAAAATGCGATTCATGCAGTTGAAGCCAGCCCTGCACCCCGAATTCGCATCTATGCCCGACAAGAAGGCAACTTTGCTGTCGTAAAAATTCAAGACAACGGCACAGGGATTCCGAAAGAAATTCGCGGTAAGATTTTTGACCCCTTTTTCACCACCAAGCCCGTTGGCAAAGGCACAGGATTAGGACTTTCTATTGCCTACAGCATTGTTGAGAAGCACAAAGGCTCTATTTCCTTTGAAACCGAAGAAGGCGTGGGCACGACCTTCGAAATCAAGATTCCAATTGTAGAATTTATACCCTCAAACCAAGACACAAGAGAATGATGAAACTCAAGATGTTGATTGTCGATGATGAGCCGCAGGTGCTGGAGTCGCTGCGCCAGTTGTTTGATGCCGAGTTTATTGTGTTTACGGCGCAAAGTGGAGAAGAAGCGCTGAATTTAGCCTTACAGTTGCCTGACCTTGCTGTGATAATTAGCGACCAGCGGATGCCTACGATGAAGGGCGTGGATTTGCTCAAGCAGATTAAGCAAATGCTGCCCGACACAATGCGCATTTTGCTAACGGGATACACTGACCTTGATGCCGTCTTGGATTCCGTTAATCTGGGCGAGATTTTTCGGTATGTGCGTAAGCCATGGCAGCCAGAGACCTTGAAGTCTATTGTCTCACTAGCCGCAGCCTCATATGTGCTGCGCAAACAGAAGCAGACACGCGCCATGTTGCGCGAGCAACCTCCAGCGCAAGCGACCCACACACCGAAATCCAATCTGGTGAGGCTTGATCTCTCAAATGCACTGGGCGAACCGCTGCCACAAGTGAAAGTGCCAGAGCCAAGCAACGCGCCGAAGCCTGTGGCAAAGGAGGAAAATCGCTCAAGCACGCCGCTACCCGCTAACCAAACTACGCCCAAACAGTATCTGTCATTTGAGGAAGAATTCTTTGCAACTTTCAAGCCCGAGACAATCGCAGAGGTAGAAAAATACGAGAGCTTCGAAGAAGAGTTTTTTGCGAAGCTCAATGAGCATGTGGCGATGTTGGAAGCAAAGCTGTCTGAGTCAGAAGAAACCCAAGCAGGCGTGCAAAATCCGCTACCTGCGGCGAACACATCATGGCTGAATGAGGAGCTGGAAGAAATGCGTGCGTTTCGTGAGGTCTTCTATGGACGCAGCGGTAAGCCGAAAGTGCTGGTTGTCGATGATGAAAAGCGAGTGCTGACTGCGCTAACAGACTTGCTCTCCGATGAATTCAATGTAATTGCTTGCAATGATGCCCGCACCGCCTTAGATGTGCTAGAATCCAATGCCCTCATTTCTGTCTTGCTGTCCGACCAGCGAATGCCCGGTATGAGTGGCGTCGACTTTCTGATTGCAGCCCATCGCATTGCCCCGCTTGTGCCAAAAATTTTGATGACAGGCTATACCGACCTTGAAGACATTGTTCGCCTTGTGAATGAAGGTCAAATCTTCCGACATATTCAGAAACCTTGGGATGTAAGCAAGCTGCGAGAATGCTTGCTGCTGGCAGCGGAGGAATTCCGACGCCGCGTGGAACACGGTCTGCGTCAGCGGCATCTTTACCTCAAACAGCCAGAGAAAGCAGCGCAGCTTATGGCAGTAGAAGCCAAAGGCAGAACAGGACGAAACATAGAGAACGAGATCGAGAGCCTAAAAAAAATCGCAGCGCTACTTAAGAGGAACTAACAAAAGCCCGCTGATTGAAAGCGGTTCTACACGCATCGCCCTCCTCCTTTCAGGGAAAGCACTGCGCGTCCAATCGGACTCAAAGGAAGACATTTAAAAGACGCTGTAGAGGTAGCGTGCCCTAAGTACCAATGCGTAGCCTAATAGCTTCCACCGACCTTTCGAGCGTTGAGCATATCATCATTAAACCGTGGCAAGGCAGTAGGGCGCGCAGTTAAGCCCGTTGTGTCCGTGAGGGCTTTCATAAAAGCAATAATGTCTTGAATTTCCTGCTTAGTTAGGTTGAGTTTGTCTTCAGGCAGCGTTTGATGGTCTAAGTCAATACCAATACCCTTGCCGCCGCCAACGTTGTAGAAGCGCATCACTTCGTCAAGTGTCTTATAGACACCGTTGTGCATATAAGGTGCGGTAAGCGCCACATTGCGGAGCGTCGGGGTCTTGAACATATACCTGTTAAGCTCTATTCCATTAGTAGCCATTTTACCGATGTCAGGGTCAATTTCAGCGTTTTTCCACTTAGCCTCTTTCGGGACACCGATAACTTCTGCCTCTGTCTCAGTAAAATCAGGTGGCACAGTGCCGTTGAAAAACGGAATGAAGTGGCAAGTAGCACACTTGGCTTTACCCGCAAAGAGATTGAAGCCACGCTGCTCACTTTCACTCATCTTTGTTTTGTCGCCGCGCATATACTGGTCAAAACGAGAGTTGAGGGCAATAAGCGAGCGCATATAGCTGGCAATCGCTTGTGCAATGTGCTGACCCGTAACCGCATTGTCCACACCGAAAGCCGCTCTAAATAGGGCTTGATACTCGGCACTTTTGGCAAGTTTGGCTGCTGCGGCATCCAGTGAGCTTTTCATTTCATCGGGACTATGCACTACAAAGCGCACGCGGTCTTCGAGGTAAATCGTTTTCTGGTCATAAGATGAACTGGCTTGAAAGGCAGAATTGATGAGAGTGGGTGTGTTGCGCAATTTATGCGTTTCGCGTGCTATCGTTAGCGCCCGTGGCAGCCCATCAGTGAAGGCATGTTCAGGCTGATGGCAGGAAGCACAAGAGCGCTGATTGTTTTCAGACAGAAGCGGTTCAAAGAAAAGCAGTTTGCCGAGCGCCACTTGTTGCAGGTTTAGTGAGTCCATGTAGTCGGGTGCATAAGCCGTTGGGTCAAATGCCTCAGGGTCGAACAAAGTTTTAGCAGTGGTGCGGAAAGGGCGCTTTGTCTCAAGAAATGGAATTTGTAGCAAGACCTGCACATCATAGAGTGCTTCAGAGAGCGGGTTAGCAAACTCTACGATGAAGTGAAGGCGATTGAAGGCATTGAAGTCCTGAGCGTGGCTTGCAAGGTAGCTGATGGCAGCACGGAAGCACTTGCGCACTTCCTGCAACTTAGCGGTGTCTTTTTGCACCAGCACTGCTGCATAACACTCAAAAGCTTCAGCAAGACCTTCTACAGCTGCCTGAGCTTCAGGAATGGAGTGTTGTGCAATAGGGGAATCAAAACCTGTAATGCCCAGCGTGATAATGCGAGCAATCTCAAGCCGCATAGCATCGAATATGCGAGTGTCGCTGAGCGTCTTTTTGATAATCACATCATCAAAGCGTTTGCAGAGCGAGCGCATGATTTTAACTTGCCGAAGCATAGCATCACGCTCCGCAAGGTTGACATCAGGGAAAAGCATTTCCTCTAAGACTTGAAAGCCAGTGGGCTGCTCGAGCTTGAATTCTTCACCGACCTTGACCAGTGCAGGACCGTTCATTTCTTCAGAAGTACGCGGTGCATAATACTCTGAAAGAAACTCAATGCGCTTGTAAGCAAGACGAGCTGTTCTGAAGGCTTGCTGCACGACTGTTTTGGATAGTGTATCACTGGCTGCACTTGCAATCAGTGAATCTAATGCACCCAGTGCTGCATGCAGTGCGCGTAGGTTTTTCGAAAATGTGGCTTTGACCGTTGAGTCTGCAATGTCTTTTGAAGCTGTAGAGCTGGTCTTGGGCAACTTCGTGCAGCTAGACGCCACGACAATGATAGCAATTGCAACAAAAGTTAAGATGCGGTTCATACTGCTCGTACTGATGTGATGATGAATGAAAAGAGCCGCACTCTTTGGAATGCGGCTCTTCGGTCGTCCATCTGCAAGGGTTTTAGCGAGGCACATTCGTGAGAATTAGAACATAGCTGCCCTCACCGAAGTTGGTAGGAACTTGTGCAGCAGGCAGAGTGCCGCCGTCTGGATTGCGGAAGTCTCTACCGGGCGCTTGACCACCTTGCCGCCAAGTGTGCGTCTGCACACAGACAAGGAAAGTGCCAGGGCGACCGACTTCATTGGAGATATCAAGCATAGCACCGTATTCCCATTCACCAATAGCAGGTCGTCCGTCAGAGCCGACGAACCAGTTAGTTGCACTGCCATCGGGGTTTCGCTCTGCCACATACTTACGCTGAGCAGCACTGCCGTCGCGTGGTGGAGAGACTTCCAAGAAAACCGAGATGGTGCTTGGGCTTGAACCAATGCGCCACTGGTAGATACGGCAGTCATGATTTTGACGGCGGGCATCAAAGACATTTGCACCACGATAGCGGTTGGGGTCTTCTTGGATGTAGACGAAGTTTTCTGTCACGCAAATGTTATCAGGGTTCATAAACTCGCGGGCTGGACCATTCGGGTCATCGCCATCGAAGAGAACTTCAAGTGTGCCACGAAGAGGGTTGCTGGGGTCTAAGCGCAAGCGATACACACGACCATACATTGTGCGAGCGCTATCGGCATTGGCGCCGGTGCCCCACACCTGACCAGTAACGCAGAAGTAAATCTCAGTGGCGGCTGCGTCTGACCCTTTGCGGTAGTCAAGGTCTTCAACGCGACCAAAGGCAATGGCATTCAAGCGAGCCGCTTCTTGGTTGAACTCTGCGGCAGCTCGAGACTTCGGATTAGTGATTTCACGGAACTCTACCTCATACACTTGCCCAGCCACCATTGAGCGTTCACGGCGGACATTGTCGCGGCGTGCCATCACATAGAGCTTGCCGTTGTCGAAATTGCCAGTGCCTTCGCCAACATAGAGCGCCACTTCACCTGCGCCTTGAAAATCATCATCACCGATGATAGTAACTGTGCGGTTCGGATAAGTGCCTTTCGGCAAGGTAACGGCGTTTTCGCCACTCCAGTAGCCAAAGTTGGTCAGAATACGGTCAGTTTCACTTGGGCGACCATATGGATCTACGATGTGAATCTGAGATTCAGGGCCGGATTCACCGCAGGTGATAAACTGCGGGCGAGCAACGCCGTGCACTTCGGGCGTAACCATCGTCGCAGAGCAAAGACGCCACAAACCGTCGTTAGAGGTCATCAAATACTCACCACGCACAGGACGGAAGGTCTGGTCAAGTGTGATGCGTGAGACAGCAAAGTTATCCTCATGGTTGCACACAAAGGTAAAAGTGCCGTCTGGATTCCTAAGAAGACCTGCGCCATCTGCCATACCGCCGAAGACGAAGTTTGGAGACTGACGCAGCGTATCGTCAGAGCTAATGAGCGTGAAGGCTTGCACACCTTGCGCAATGCGTGAGACGAAAGTCGGTGTAACCGAATACTGACGCAGTTCAACCGTCGAGGCTGAGCTACTGTCGGTAGTGTTACTGCGGCAGCCTGAAAGGGTTATCCCACAAACGAGCAATCCAAAGAGTGCTTGCTGAAGTAGTTTCCTGAGCATTGTTTCAACAGAGTTTTGTTTTGTTCGAGTTGCTATGCTGTCAAAACCTGCATCGCAAAACGGCATAATTCTCCGACTTCCAACGGTTTTTTGGGAGCACCGCCTCAGCAAGGGCATTTGCATCATAGAGCACGCAGCAGGAAAAAGTGAAGGAACACGGTTTTTTCTGGATAGTCGGGCTGTCGTTTCACGATGCGGACGCAAAGATAGTGGCAGCGTGTTAGGGAAGCGTTAAAGTAACGATAAGTTTGCGTTAAGTTCTGACTTGCAGCAGACTTTTTAGCAAATTGCACTCAGCACTGCCAGCAATGGTGAAGAAGATGTATCTTTGCAGCAATCTAAAATGCTGCAACTTGCTGCAATCCACATACACAATGAATACGCACCCTTTCTGGCTTCTTTTGCTTTTTTGTCTAATCAGCACAATCGCACCAGCGCAAACCAAGAAAACTGCAGCACAAGCACCCAAGTTGGTGGTCGCAATTGTAATAGACCAGTTTCGCTACGATTACTTGGAGCGGTTCAGGGCATACTACTTGCCAGCAAGTAAGTCATCAGGTGGGTTTAATCGGCTGCTGGCAAGCGGTGCACTCTTTACGAATGCGCACTACCCTTACATCAACACTTACACTGCACCCGGACATGCCACACTTTTTACGGGTGTAATGCCAGCGCGCAGCGGCATCGTAGGCAACGAGTGGATTGACCGTTCCACTAACCGCATGGTCTACTGCGTCGAGGATACAAGCGTGAGCACTGTTGGAATCAATGCGAGTGCCAATTCAGGTAAAATGTCGCCCCGAAATGCGCTGGTTTCAATGGTCACTGACCACTTGAAGACAATCTCGCCAAAAAGCAAGGTGATTGGAATTGCACTCAAAGATAGAGGTGCGATACTGCCAGCAGGTAAAAAAGCCGATGCAGCATTCTGGTTCGATGCGGCAAGTGGCAAGTGGATTTCAAGTTCATACTACTTTCCAAATGGTAATCTGCCAAAGTGGTTAGAAAACTTCAACGAGAGAAAGTTGCCTGAAAGTTATTTAGGCAAAGAATGGGTTAGGCTGTTGCCTGATAGCGCTTACACAATGCCAGATGATGCAGTGGGCGAAAGTAACTTGTTAGGTGAAGAGCGCCCAGTATTCCCGCATAAGGTGATTGATGCGACAAAGCTAAGTGACCCGCGCTTACGAAATGTAAGACGGTTTGAGGCGATTGCACCCACACCATTTGGCAATGAGCTAACGATTGAAATCGCCAAAGCAGCAATTGAAGGAGAGGCGTTGGGACAGCGTGGCGTAACTGATGTGCTCACTATCTCGTTTTCCTCAGTTGACTACTGTGGACATGCTTTTGGGCCAGATAGCCAAGAGCAGATGGATATCGTTGTGCGTTTAGACCGTCAGCTTAGCGATTTTTTTCAATACTTGGACAAAAAAATTGGGTTTGAAAATTGCTGGTTTGCACTGTCTGCCGATCATGGCGTCTCGCCGTTGCCAGAACAGTTGCAGCCTGACGGCAAGCGTGGAGAACGGCTCTTCAAAGCGAACACATTAGATTCGTTGCGCAGGTTGGTCAGTGCAAAATACCCGAACGTGGTCGGCACTATAGAAAACGATGAAGTGGTGCTAAACCGCGACGCTGTAGCGAAACTGGGCTACAGCCCCAGCGAAGTAGAGCGATTTGTAGGCGAGTGTGCACTGCAGCTACGCGGCGTGATTGGCTTTGTAACGCGCACGGACCTGGAACAGGGCAGCTTAGATGCGACAGGTAAAATGGTAAAGCACTCTTTCTTCGCATCGCGCAGCGGTGATGTGAAGTTGCTGCTTAGACCCTATTCCTTCTTTGCATTTGCACAAACTGGCACCACACACGGCACGGCTTACGACTATGACACACATGTGCCAATGCTATTCTGCGGCAAAGGCATTCGTCCCGGCAAGTATCACGCGGCAGTGTGGACAACTGACTTTGCCCCAACCTTACACTACTGGCTTGGTCTACCCCCCGAGCTAGCCGATTATGACGGCAGGCCGCTCTATGAAATCTTTGAGCAAAAGGATGCGCAAAGCGCAAGACGCTTTCGCCGTTGAGCCAGTGTCCAGAGAAAATCCGAAGCAAAGGTTAGATTCAAAACAAGAGCGTAAGCATTAAACCAGCGTCAGACGGTGTCAGTTTAAGCGATAGCATTGGGCGCAGAGCTTGCTCCAAGTCGCTGATACGTGCACTAGATGCCAGCACTTGCCAGATATCGAAAAAGAGGAGAAATGCACCTTGCACGATAATGCCTAGTCCGCTACCAAAAAACTCATCGCTGCGGCTCAGTCCATTCCGAGCTGCCCAAGCCAAAGCACCGCCAACCAACATATAGCCAACATCTAATCCGACATTCACAAGTAAGATTTTGGAAAAATTTTGCTCTTCTGAAAGCTCCTGCAAGAGGGCTTTGCCGTCAGTGCCAAGCGTATCCAGCGCAGCAAGCTGCGAGCCGAGTCCGAGCAAAGCAGCGCTTGCAATCGCTGCATTCACAGCGCCCCAGCCGAGATTCTGAAAACCCCAATACCGCAGAACAGTGTTCTCTGATTGCAGAGATAGCCCAACGCCAGACAAGATAGAAGCACCTGCCCAAGCACCTAAAATCCACATTGCGCGCTGCTGTGCAGCAAGGCGCGCCTCAGCGTAGCGTTTCACTAAAACTTGTGCCGGGCTGTCAGTAGCAAGCAAAAAGAGTAACGCGGCTGCCAAACTGACGCCTTGCGCCGTGAGGCGAATGCTGACAACTACCCGTATGCGCCCAGGCATCATTGCGGCAAGATTTTCACTTTCAGGTGCGATGGCGCTTTGGCTGTGCGATAAATCCGATGTGTTGCAACCTGAAAATCGCTATCGCTGCACTTGTAGATGTCAACAAACTTCTGCGGATTGCGGTCAATAAGTGGGAACATTGAACTTTGCACTTGCACCATAATGCGATGCCCTTTTTTGAAAGTGTGCAGCACATCTTGCAGCTCGAACTTCACCTCTTCAATCTGATTGGGTTTCATTGGTTCAGGCTTTTCGTAACTCTTGCGGTAGCGGGCACGCATCACTTCCCAACGCACCAGCATCTGGTAGCCACCCAAGCGCACAGGGGCAGGAAAGACCCGTCGCCCAATAGGCTTATCGGTGTATTCATCTCTGGCAGTATCAGGAAAAACGTCAATGAGCTTGACGATGAAGTCAGCATCGCTGCCTGTTGTGGACGCAAACAGATTGGCAAAAATGTTTCCAGCTAATGTGATGTCTTCGGTGAGCACATCAGTTTGATAGACCAGCACATCAGGTCGGCGTGCCGCAAAGCGCTGGTCTTCAATCATATACTCAACGCTGCGGTCAATGCGTATCTCGTTGGTGTAAGGCACGGGCTTGTTGGGGTCGCTGATGTATTCGTCGTACCCTTTGGTGTCTTTAGGCGGCTCAAAAGAGAGCTTGCCATTGGCGTGAAAGTAGAGGTTCTTCTCTACGACATTCTTTGGATGCCATGTCTCAAAGGTACGCCATTGGTCTCGACCAACGTCGTAAAGTATTGCTTCGGGTAGCGTATCGTTGCCATTGCCTTTGAGATGGGCGTTGAAGAAAGGTTTCAAGATGTGCTCGCGATAAAACTGACCGGTCTTTGAGCCAAACTTGATGTATCCCAAGCGGTCGCCATCAGTTCTTGCCCATGCGCCGTGATACCATGGACCCATGACGAGAATGTTGCGTGCCTTTGGGTTTTGTCGCTCAATAGCATCATAGACTTTAAGCGGCCCATAGAGGTCTTCTGCGTCAAACCAGCCGCCGACGGTCATCACCGCAGGCGTGATATTTTTTAGATGCGGCAAGATTGTGCGTGATTTCCAGAACTCATCATAATTCGGATGATTCATCATCTCATTCCAGAACGCGATACTATCGCGGTAGATTTTTTCATTGACATTTCTTAGTGCGCCAAGCTCCAAATAGAACTTGTAAGCATCAGGCGTTGGAAAGTTGTAGGGTGGATTGCCCACAGTGGTGGGCTTCGGACGCGCTTTACCAAAGGAGTAAAGAAAAGTAAAGGCGTCCATTAAGAAGAATGCCCCATTGTGATGGAAGTCATCGCCAATCCACCAATCGGTTACAGGGGCTTGTGGAGAGACGGCTTTCAGCGCAGGGTGCGCATCAGGTAGCGATGCAGCAGCATAAAAGCCCGGATATGAAATGCCCCAAATGCCAACTTTGCCATTGCAAAGCGAGACATTTTTCACCAGCCATTCAATCGTGTCGTAGGTATCACTGGATTCATCAATTTGATTGCCAGTGTTGCCCGGAATGTTCGGACGGACATTGACAAACTCCCCTTCAGACATCCAGCGACCACGCACATCTTGATAGGCAAAAATGTAGCCTTCGCGCAAAAGTTCAGATGGCAGAAGCGTGGTGCGATAGTTCTCTTCGCCATAAGGTGCAACGCTGTAAGGGGTGCGGTTGAGAATAATCGGATACTTTTTTGATGAATCTTTTGGAATGTAGAGCGAGGTAAAGAGCCGCACACCATCTCGCATTGGAATGTAGAACTCTCGCTTCGTAAAGTTTTGCCGAATGTAGAGCGAATCATCGGTTTGTGCCCAAAGCGTTGCGCTAAAGAGCCAAAAGAGTATGAGCACAAGCGCTTTGCGGGAAGCGTTGCAGGTCATAGTGTTACAGTGTTAAGTGTTGACGTTGAATTTGCGAAACTTCAATGGTTTTTTGCGGCTCTATGCAGAATACACCAATTTACCGCAAGGTCGCGCACCGTGTCGCTGATGCATAGTCGGGACTAAAGATAGCGTGATGCGTGATATTAACCAGCTTCTCGGAAAGTACATATCTGGTTGAGTAGTGCAGTATTGCTGTCTCATCTTTTGCAGAGGACAGCGCAGAGTAGTGTTCGACAGACCAGTTAGCCAAAAGTATGTTGGCGAGCGCTGCTCTTAGGACCTTATCGTGCCGTTCGACTCTTTATGCTACCTCATCTACGCTCTTCTGCTTCAAAGCGCGTGCAACTGCAGCATTCATCACGGCTTGAGCAAACGGTGTAGTAAGTGTGTTGGCTTTTTCTGTTAGTTCTGTGATTTTCTGACGGTCGTTACCCTCAACAGCCTGTTTCAGTTCCGCCAGTGTAGCGTAAATAGCAGTCTGCGTTTCCTTGGGCAGCTCTGCAAAAATCTCAGCCTCTTGCGCAATTTGCTTTTCAATTGCAGCGATGATACTGCGCGCTTCCACTTTTGCTTCAATCAGCAGGCGTTGCTCTACATCTTCTTTGGCATGTGTGAAACCTTCTAAGAGCATACGCTCGACTTCTTCGTCCGTCAAGCCGTAAGTAGGTTTCACCGTGATAGATTGCTCTTTGCCAGTGCGCTGGTCTTTAGCGGAGACCGTCAGCACGCCATCGGCATCAATTGCAAAGGTTACCAAAATTCGGGGCATACCTGCAGGCAGAGGCGGTAGTGGGCCTAAGGTAAATTTCCCAAGGCTACGGTTGTCCTTTGCCAGCTCACGCTCGCCTTGTAAGATGTGAATTTCAATGCCTGTCTGGTTATCGACGGAGGTCGTAAATTCTTGTGCCACTTTGATGGGCACTTTGGTGTTGCGCGGGATAATTGGCACGAAAACACCACCAACCGTCTCAATGCCCAGAGAGAGCGGTGTAATATCCAAAAGCAGCACATCTTCGGTATCACCTGAAATGACCCCAGCTTGCACGGCGGCACCAAGCGCTACGACTTCCTCGGGGTTAAGTGAATCGTACGGCTTTTTGCCACCAAAAATCTCTGAGACGAATCGCTTCACAAAAGGTGTGCGCGTCGAGCCGCCGACTAACACCACCGCATCAATGTCGTCTGCAGAAAGCCCTGCATCTTTCAGGGCTTTCAGGCAAGGAAGTTTGGTGCGTTCTACAACTGGCGCAATGATTTGCTCAAACTCATCACGCGTGAGCTTGCGGTCAAAATTTTTACCACAAATGTCTAAGCGCAAAACGGTTTCAGTGTGGTCTGTCAGGTCGCGCTTGGCACGTTCGCATTCAAGGCGCAAGCGTTGCTTAATGTGTGGATTGGTGAAGATGTCAAAGCCCAAAGCCGTATCGATTTCCTTTGCAATCACGGTCAGCAAGGCTTGGTCAAGGTCATCGCCGCCAAGATGGGTGTCGCCGTTGGTTGAAAGCACATCGAAGATACCATCTTCAAGCTTCAGGATAGAGATGTCAAATGTGCCACCGCCAAGGTCATAGACTGCAATGGTGCCATTCTTGGTCTTATCTAAGCCATAAGCCAGTGCAGCTGCAGTTGGCTCGTTGATAATGCGCAAGACCTCGAGCCCAGCCAGTTTGCCTGCGTCTTTTGTGGCTTGACGCTGTGCATCGTTAAAGTAGGCAGGCACGGTGATGACGGCTTTTGTGACAGGCTCTTCGAAGTAGTCGTCTGCCCAGTGCTTGAGCTCGCGGAGAATCATGGCGGATATTTCAATCGGGGTAAAGTAGCGTGTCTCTTTACCGTTGCTGATTGCAATTTTGCAGACGCGCTCCGATTCGCTTTCGCTCACGCGATAACTAAGGCGCGGTAGCTCTTCTCTCACATCAGCAAAGGCTTTGCCCATCAGGCGCTTCACTGAATACACCACTCGGTCAGGGTGCTCAGATAGAAAGGCTTTTGCGGCTGAACCAACAATCGGCGTAAAATCATCGCTGAAGTAAACCACCGATGGCACGATGCGCTCTTTCGTATGCTTGTTGAAGATAACGGCAGGGGTATCGCCGTGCATATACGCCACAAGGCTATTGGTGGTGCCTAAGTCAATGCCGATGATGCGCTCTTTCTTGATAGTGCCGGTGCGAATGTCAATTGGAATCGTTGCCATAGTTAGAATGTGTGTGAATTAGGTCTTTTGCATATGGCTGATAGAGCTGCAGAGCAAAATTGCGAAGTTCTACTTGGTAGTGAAAGCCCCACCATGCCCAGTGAAAGAGGGTGGGACAAGAAGTTGCAACAAGTCAAGCCTTACTTTGCATCTTCAATAGAAAGCACAGCGAACACATCGCCTTTCATTTCGCCCTTGACTTTCACCTTCAGATTGTTTTCTCGCTTTGTAGCTTGGAGATAGGCTTTAGCTTTTTCACTTCCTGCAGCGTCAAATTTGATGAGTTTCTTTTTTGTGTAAAGACCGTAGCCTGACGCAGCGCAATCGGGCATTAGGCAGCACTCTTTGGTGTGTCCAGCCGCCATTTTGTCGCTCTCGAAACTCTCACCACAGCGAATGTCGGTAAGGTAGCCCACTATCGTTTGAGGTTTAGCCGCCTTCTTGGAAGTTGGCTCTTGGGCGTAGAGTATAGAGCTTGTGAGCAAAAGAAGCACGACGAAATGCAAGCACTTTCTCAGCATATTTGGTTGAGTGTTTAATTAGCCAAGTGTTATTTAACTGAGTCTCTGAACGCTCAGCAAAGGCTTATCGTTTTTTCAGCAAAACCTGCGTAGCCAGAAATGCAACACACAGCATACCAAAAAGGGGCTTGCCTTGAAGTAACAATTTCTGACCGTGCTGAAGACAATCGTTGCTTTGCAAGGTTGCCTGATGGATGTTGTCTCTTTGTCAGTGGACTCGTTACGATTGGCGACACGGTGGAAGTGGAAATTGTCAAGGTCAAAAAGAATTATTTGGAGGCACAGGCAAAGCGTGTGCTGCAGCCATCGCCCTTGCGTGTTGAACCACACTGTTCGCACTTTGGCATCTGCGGCGGATGCAAGTGGCAACACCTTGCATATAGTGCGCAGCTGGAACAAAAGCGCAAGCAAGTTAAAGATGCCTTGGAGCATATTGGCGGATTTTGTAATCCGAATGTGCTGCCAGCAATCGGGGCAACAGAGCACTTCGGGTATCGCAACAAGGTGGAGTTTTCTTTTTCTAACCAACGCTTCCTGCTGGAATCGGAGCGTGAGACGACGGCTCTGGAAAAGCCGCTAGATTTTGCCTTAGGCTTTCACGCACCCAATCGCTTCGATAAGGTAGTCGACATTGATGAGTGCCACATTGCAGCGCCAGAGATGAATCAAGCGCTGAGGGTAGTCAAAGCGTTTGCGCAGCAGTCTATGCTGCCAGCATATTCCATCAAAACAAACGAAGGATTCTGGCGGCATTTGGTTGTGCGCAAAGCCTTCCGCACAGGTGAGGTGATGGTAAATGTGGTGACATCGTGGTATGAACCCACTGCAATGACCGAACTAGCCAGTGCGCTGCAGCGTGAGCTGGGTAGCTGCCTCACCAGTGTCGTCAATAACTTGACCACGCGCCGCAGTGGCGTCAGTATGGGCGAAGAAGAAAAACTGATTTGGGGCAAAAGTTGTATCACGGAGCAATTAGGCAACTTACGGTTCAACATCTCTGCCAATTCTTTTTTTCAAACCAACACGGTGCAAGCTGAACGGCTCTACGAGCTGGTGCGAGTGTTTGCACATCTTGAGCCCAGCGACATTGTCTATGACCTATACTGTGGCACAGGCTCAATCTCACTTTTTGTAGCCCCGCACTGCAAAAAAGTCTTGGGCATTGAGCTGGTAGAGAGCGCTATCAAGGATGCAGAGGAAAATGCTCGCCTGAATGCGATTGAGAACGCATCGTTTCGGCGCTTGGACCTCAAGGATTTTCGGCGCATTGTGCCTGAACTTCACGCATTTGGCCGTCCTGATGTGGTCATCACCGACCCGCCGCGTGCAGGGATGCACCCTGATGCAATTCAGACGCTTCTGCAGCTTGCCCCGCGCCGAGTTGTCTATGTGAGCTGTAACCCAGCCAGTCTGGCACGCGATGGCAAGCGCCTGTGCGAGAAAGGGCTATATCGCTTGTGCGAAATACAGCCAATTGATATGTTTCCACAAACCAATCACATTGAAAGCATCGCATGCTTCGAGCGTCAACATTAACTCTCTAAAAAGACGATGCGAGTCTTGGTCCGTCTGCTATTTCTCATCTTCATTGCACTATTCATTTATTTTGCCTTTTTCCGCAAAGAAGAACCCGTTACGGTAGACAGAGTGAAGCAAGAGGCAGAAGCTGTGAAACGAAAAGCCAAAGAGGCAGTTGAAGCTATAAGCCAATGGCAGAAGGAAAAAGATGAACTGATAAGGCAAGCCGAAGAGGAGGTAAAAACAGCGACGCAGAAGATTGATTCACTAAAAGATGCAGTGCAGTACATCACAAGTGAACAAAAGGAGGCAATTCGCAAAGAAATCAAAGAGCTGGAGGAAAGGAAAACAGCGCTAGAAAAAGAGATTGAAACGATGAAAGATGCAGGTGCAGAGGCTTTCCAAAGCATTAGGCAAGGTTTTGAGACAGCCTTACAGTCGCTTAGAAAAGTGTTAGATAAGCCAGAGAAGGGGACAAAACCGTAGTAGCGGTGGCAAAGTGAGGTGCTGGCTAACCCTTGTGGGGCTACGAGTGGCATGCGTAAAAGACGGTTTGCAATGCGATGAGGTTCAAGAAGCGAGAACTGAAGCAGATTCTGTCTGAGATAGAGGCAATTTTGCTGCGCACCAAGTCGCTGGAAAAAAAATACCGCAAGCGGCTTGAGAGTGTTCACCCAGCAAATGTCCTCAGTGCCAAGAACTTGGTACACTACCTTGCGCTGCGCGCGTCAGATGTGCGGGCATTGCAGCATCAGTTAAGTCGTTATGGCTTGTCGAGCTTAGGGCGATCGGAGCGACATATTCAAGCTACACTGATGGCAGTGCGCGCAATTTTGAAAGCGCTGCTTTACGGCAAGAAAGTGCGCAAGATTAGCCCACCGATTTCAGTCAAGAAAGGGAAAGCACTGCTTAGGCGCAATGCTGCAGCGCTTTTCGGCAAAAGGCCGCACGGTAGCCATATTGCTGTAATGGTGACGCTCTCGAGCGATGCGGCGGACGACGAGACCTTGATTAGAGACTTGGTGGCCGCTGGAATGAGCTGTGCAAGAATTAACTGTGCGCACGATGACGAGACCATCTGGCGCAAAATGATTGCAAAGGTCAGAGCGGCTGAGCAGGAGCTGGGTCAGTCGTGCAAAGTATGCATGGATATGGCTGGGCCGAAGTTGCGCACAGGGCCAATGAAACAAGGTGAGCAGGTAGTGCATCTTTCACCCGTGCGCGACCTCTACGGACGCACTGTTGCGCCCGCAATCGTTTATCTGTCGCCAGCAGGAGTCAGCATAGAGCCAGATATGCTGCCCGTAGAATCGGAGTGGCTCAGCAACTTACAGGAAAATGACACGGTGTGCTTTACCGACACACGCGGCAAAGCAGGCAAACTTAAAATAGAGCAAAAGGTAGGAGAGCTTTGGCGCGCTAAGTGCTACGACTCTGCCTACCTTGCAGCAGGCGTAGAGCTTATACTGGAACGTTCAGGCAAGCGCACAGCCGTGCAGACACTACCCCCTCGTGAAGAGAAAATCATCTTGCGAGTAGGCGATACGCTAATTTTGCATCGCAGTCCAGTGCCCGGCGAACCGGCAGAGTACGATAGTGAGGGCGGCTTGGTCAAAGCAGCACATATCTCGTGCACATTGCCAGAAGTCTTTGAGCAAGTAAAAGTCGGTGAGCCAATTCTCTTTGATGATGGCGCCATTGAGGGCGTCATTCGACAAGTGTCCAGCGAGGCATTAACCATTGAGATTACCCACACTACCAGTGAGGTCGGCAAACTGCGAGCCGACAAAGGCATTAACTTGCCTGAAAGCAACCTTCGGCTCAGTAGTCTGACACCGAAGGACAAGGAAGACCTGCGATTTATCGTCGAGCATGCAGATTTGGTAAGTGCGTCGTTCATTAACTCGGCAGATGATATTTCGCTCCTGATTGAAGAGCTGCACCGATTAGATGCGCCGCACTTAGGAATTATTCTGAAAATTGAGACGCAGAACGCCTTTGCAAACCTGCACGAGATTTTGCTAACCGCAATGCAGCACTACCCGATTGGGATGATGATAGCGCGAGGCGACCTTGCACTCGAGGTGGGCTGGGAAAATCTTGCTTCCGTGCAAGAAGAATTGTTGAGACTGGGCGAGGCGGCTCATATTCCAATTATCTGGGCAACGCAGGTTTTAGAAACACTGGCAAAGAAAGGACGACCTTCACGGGCGGAAATCTCCGATGCCGCAATGGCGGAGCGTGCAGAAGGCGTGATGCTAAACAAAGGCACGCATATTCTTGACACCATTCAAATGCTTGAGCGCATTATTAAGTCAATGCGACCCTATCAAGAAAAGAAAACGCCGCTTTTGCCCGCTTTGCAGATGGCAGTTGAAAGCAGCCTCGAGGAATAAAAGACACACAGGACTTACCAGCCCGAGAGAATTTTGTTAAGCATATCGTCTGCAATCGTAAGAATGGCGCGCTCAATAGCTTGCTGCTGGGCGATGAAATTACCAATCGGATAATCTTGCACGCCACTGAACTCTTGCCGAAAAAGAGTTTTTTTCTTGACAAGGTCACGGTAAGTAGCAGAAACGCGAATCGTGATGCGGTTTTGCGTAGCGCGCTCTGTTTGCCCACCAATCACACTAGGCACATCGCTGTAGCCCGTTACAGTGGCTTCTACAATGGAGTGTGCCTCTGTGCGAGATTGCTCAATGATGAGCGGACTTTGTGTCTGAATGCGTTTGGTAAGCTCTTGCGTAAGACGCTCACGCAGGTTAGGCACGCCGCTGCGCGATTCATCGTTGAAAATTGGAATTGCAATCGTCTTGATGTGGGGCGGAAGCGCAGCACCCGTAAAGGAGTAGCACGATGCAAAGAGTGGTAGAACAAGACAAAGAAAAAATAGCCTAAAGCACTTCATTGCTCAGTATTCTTGACGGTCGATTTTGCCAAAGGCACGGCGAAAAGGATAAGTCAAAAGTAATTGTCTAGCGCGGTTGGCGTCAAGTGCAGAAAGAAATAGCCCATTTTTACCGTCACTCCAAGAGCTAGCCATCTTAACGGCCAGTTCAGCCGCCACGCTAGGTGGCTGTGCGAAAATGTCTTGCACCTTTAGAAAGCGCTCAAGTCGCTTTTGCATCTCAGGCGTTGGGTTGCGTGTGCCCAAAATTTCGGTGCGCACCATTCCCGGATTGAGCAGCATAATCTCAATGCCCAAGCCTTGATACTCTTCTGCAAGCGAAAAGGTAAGGCGCTTGATGGCTGCTTTTGATGCAGCGTAACCGCTAATGCACGCTGTGCTATCGAACTTTTTTTCGCTGGAGCCTGCGCCAGCCATGTTGATAATTTTGCCGCGTCGCTGTGCGAGAAAATAAGGCAGGACGGCGCGGCAGCCGTGATAAGTACCTTTCAGATTGATTTCAATTGGCTCATACCACGCTTCCAAAGGCGCATCGACGATTTTGCGATAGGGTTCTGCTACGCCAGCGTTATTAATCCACACATCGAGCTTGCCAAACTCTTTAAGCGCGAAAGCAAGAAGCGCCTCTACATCTGAATACTTCGAAACATCGCACACTTTTCCACGTGCATTCGGCGATGAAAGGGCTTGCAACGCTGCATCGAGATTGGTTTGACTGCGTGATGAGACAACTACGCAAGCGCCTTCCTCAAGAAATTTCTGAGCGATGGCTTTGCCAATCCCCTTCGTTGAGCCTGTAATGACAGCGACTTTTCCTTCTAAGCGTTTCATTTCGGCGGAGATATGATGGAGACAGAAATGCCACTTGGCAAAAGGGAGGTCGAAGTATCTGGCGAAAACAATTGGTCTGCAGGCTGCCCTAAATGCTGCAGTTCAAATCGTGCAGATTCGGCTAAGCTGTGTGTGGGATAGCGTTCCAAAAAACGTGCATAGAGTAGGCGAGCAGTAGCTGTGTCATCCAAATAGTTATGCTGAATGTAAGCCATCATAAAAAGCGCTTGCGCACCTTCTTGGGAAGTTGGATAGCGGGCATAGAGTAGCTCAAAGTGTTGAAGAGCTTGCTGCGGTTTCTGGGCGCTAAGTCGCATTTGTGCAGACTTAAAAAGCGCATAGGGTGCGCGCGGTGAATTAGGATGGCGTTCATAGAACTGGAAATAGGCATCGGCGGTGGAAAGAAATGCGTCAGGCAAACTGGCCCGTGCAGCTTGCAAGTCTAATGCGTGCCAGTATTCGGCTTCATTCTGCCTGAGGCAGCCAGAAGCAAGTCCCACCACCAGCAGCGTCAGAGCCCCTCCTTTTCGCAGCAAAAATGTCGTCACGCTTTGCAGTGATGATTGGTTCAAGCGCAAAAATACAGAGAAATAAAGTGCGGCTAAAATGCAGATAATCTATGCTAATCAGCAGAGTGAATCTCTTTCTCAAAGTCAGTTTGTAGCGTGTCAATGATTTGAAAGACCTCAAACTCGTTTTCGTTGAACTTAACTTTTCTGAGCCAACCCTCATTGTCAAAGTAATGCGTAACATTCGCATAAGTAAACTGGGCATGTGTGTTGGGGCTAACTACAAGCAAGTTCTTCGGATGGTGTCCTTTTGTGTCGTCAATATGATGCACTTCGAAATACGGTGTGCCATGTTTGGTTAAGAAGGTAAAGCCTGTAACCTGACACTTGCCCGAATACAGCGCAAGCAGAATCTTTCTTATTGAAAGAGGAATGTTTTCTTTCGCTCTTGCTTGGCGCTTGGGCACCACTCTTCTTGGTTCAATCGCTGCTTTTGACATTACGACAAACTTATTTCTCAGAATTTCTTCTCTCGACAGGTTTGTAACATCGGAGATTTGTCGCAAAATAGCTTCTGACTTTTCATCGTCATTAGCTTTGTCAAAGGTGTTAAGTTTTCGCCGCAGTGTAGCTTGAAAGACACGTTCAGGAATGAGCCTATACTTTCGGTCATCGAGTATCTGGATAACTAACTCTTCGCCGTCTTTGACCTTGTATTTCTCGTAGAATGAGCGCAGCCCGCCGATTCTGCATTCACGACTGCTGCTACGATATGGGGTAAATGTTTTAGGTTCAACTTTTCCGTGTTCGTCTTGCAAATACACCTGCCTGACATTCTGTGGAAATAAGTGGGATAAGGAAGCAGGTATAGCAAGTAGCCCTTTGTCGATGCGGCTTTGAGTGGTTTTGATAGTGATGTAGTTAAGTGGTAAATCCGCTTTAACTCTTTGCATGATGCGCGGTAATAAGTTGTTATGAGCCTTTTGGTCAAGAAAATATCGCAATCAGGAGTTGGAGATTGGGAAGCATAGTGCGCTGAAAGCAAGCCGCTTATCCTGAAAAAGCTTGCTGCCTTGGGGCAGATTTTGCAATTTAGAATCAGTTGCGAGTTCATAAAGAAGGTTGTGCAGCAGAATCTGCCCCGCTTCATAGCTATTGCTGCTGGCAGCGCCTAATTCACAATACCCTCGAGGCGGTCTTCTAAATCGGCGTATAGCTCGCGCAGTTTATTGAGCGTCTCGGTATCGGCTTGCCACAAGCCACGACCGCTGGCTTCAAGCAAACGACTGACAATGTTTTTCATTGCTTGTGGATTGAGCCGAGTCAGCCGCTCACGCATCGTCTCGTCGAGAGCAAAGATCTCGGCAGCTTTCTGATAGACCCAGTCATCGACGCTCTTTGTAGTGGCGTCCCAACCCAGCATATAAGTCATGCGGTTCGAGATTTCTGCCGCACCGCTATGTCCATGTGCCAGCATTCCTTCATACCACTTGGGGTTGAGAAGTTTTGTCCGATACTCCACTCGTAAGGCTTTCGCTACCTCGTCAATCTTCACATCTGCCGTGAAGGATTCTACATAATTCAGTTTCACCGCTTTCACTGTAGGGTTACGCTTTTCAGCGCAGAGCTTGAGCGCACCTGAAGTAGAGAAGTAGTGGTCAATATCCGAAATGCCAAACTCAACTGAATCAACCTGATGCACCACGCGGGAAACTGTGCCAAGCAACTGTTCCAGTGCCTCAGTTTCTTTCTTGCCATTTCGAGCACCACCATAGGTGAATGCATTGCGGCGAATGAACAGTGCATCAAGGTCGTTGTCGCTCTCCCACGCAGAGTCTTCAATCATATCGTCAACATATGTGCCATACATACCAGGGGCTTGGGTAAAAAGCCGAGCCGTAGCGCTCTCAAACGAAAGACCTTGACGCAAAGCAGCGCTGACATGCTTCTTGATAAAATTCATTTCTTCAGGTTCATTGGCTGCAGCAGCGGTTTTGATAAGGGTATCGAGATGATTCATCAAGATACCGAATGTGTCACGAAAGACAGGTGAAAGGTGCATCAGGACATCAATGCGGGGACGACCAAGTTCTTCGAGTGGGATAAGTTCATAATGCGAGATTTTATTTTGACCGTCATAAGCAGGACGCGCACCAATAAGACGAATCACCGTTGCAACCGCTTCGCCTTTGGTCTTAATGGTGTCCAAGCCCCAAAGAACCTCTGCAATGGTTTCCGGATAAGTGCCATGTTCTTCCAGATGTTGAGCGATAATAGCCTCAGCAATTTGTGCGCCTTTTGCAAAAGCCAGTTCCGATGGAATGCGCCACGGGTCAATAGCGTGAATGTTTCTGCCTGTAGGCAATACATTTAGCCCATCGCGAATGAGGTCGCCGCCAGGTCCAGAGGGCAAATACTCTCCGTTGAGAGCCTTTACAAGTGCGTCAAGTTCATGGGAGTTGTCGGCTAAGCTGTTCATCAAGGCTTTGGCGCTGTGTGTAATGGTCTCTAGTGCCTCCGCCGTTTGGCGTGAAATTTCAGGCGTAGAAGTTAAGTTGCGCCACACTTCAATAGGGCGCTCTTTGCCGAACACCGCTCGCTCCGTGAAGGTAGTGCATGCCGCATCTATCTGCTCACGAAGCGAAATCGCTTGTGCATCACCTTTGCGGGCAGCAGTAGCAAGATGCGCATAATGCTTGAAGGGGCTTTGCGGGTCAAAGGCACGAAGGAAGAGACTCGGTAGTGTATGCTCTAAGCCTTGCGCTTTGAGCACTTCCGTTACCGTCAGGATTTGTGTCTCAATGGGTGCAGCTTGCCCAAAAGTGTGAAGCGAGTGGGTAATCAAGCGATGCTCAAGCTCTCGAAGATAGACATAAAGACGGCTGGCATAGTCGCTAAATGCTTCACCCTCTTTGCGTGGAAGGTCGTTATTGAGCGAAAGCAGTTCTACTGTTTGCATAATCGCTTCTTCAATGCTGGGGTCGCTCTGGGAATAGCGCTCACGGTAGTCGCTAAGCATATCCCGCAGAACGGGAAGTTCGCGATAAAGTCCAGCACGTGCAAGGGGTGGAGTGATGTGTGAAATCATCACGGCGTAGCCACGTCGCTTAGCAAGAGCAGATTCACTGGGGTTATTAACGGGGTAGAGATAAAAATGCGGCACTTCACCAAGCAAGGCATCAGACCAGCACTTGCGGTTCATACCGAGCTGCAAACCGGGCAGCCACTCGGCAGAGCCATGCATTCCGACATGGATAAGGGCATCGGCTTTGAAAGCGCGGCTTATCCAACGGTAGAAGGCAAGATATTGGTGATGTGGTGTGTTTTGTTTATCAAAAAGCAATCGCATCGGGTCGCCTTGAACGCCAAGGCGCGGCTGAACGCCAATGAAGATATTGCCAAAGCGAAGCCCGCCGATGAATACAGAACCATCCGGCATGGGGGCAATGTCGCCTGCAAACTTTCCCCAGCGTGCCTCAATTTTGTGCTGCTCCCGCTCAGATGCAAGCTCTTCGAACTCAGCGGCCGTAACCGTAAGTGCTGCCTTAGAGCTATGCATACGCTGGGGGTCAGTTGCAGCATCTAAGGCTTCGAAGAGTGCTTCAGGAGATTCTGGCAGCAGGCCAACTGTGTAGCCTTCTTTTTCCAATCGCTGCAAAATGGCAAAGAGGCTTTTGGGAACATCCAGCAATGCGGCTGTAGCTTTTTTGCCCAAACCCGGTGGATAGTCATAGACCACAAAAGCCAGTCGCTTTTCGCTATTTTTCTTGCGGCGCAGCGCGACCCACTTTTGCGCAAGATGAGTAAGGCGCGCCAAGCGGTCAGGCACAGTGGTCATCTTGCCTTTAGAAAGGGCGCCAAGAACGACGGGAGCGACAGCACCATCCATTTCTGGAATTGAGTAGGTAACGGTTGCTTGCATTGGCGAGACGCCCACTTTGCCCCACTGGTTGTAGTCCTGCGTTGCAAGTGGATGCGAGACGGTATATGGCACGTTTAGTTTTCTAAGTAGCTCTTCGGCGATTTTAGTCTGTGAGCCGGGCTTTGTGGAGCCAGCTGGTCCACCTACAAGTCCAAAGCCCATCGTGTTGACAAGAAAATCCAAGTGCGCCTTCGATAGCCACTCACGCACAGCGATATGTGCCTCCACACCCATTACGAACACAGGCAGCGTGTAGAAGCCTTTTCTTTCAAAAGCCCGAATAATGTCGTCAATGTAGGTGCGTTCTTGAAGCAAATGTTTGCGGAAAAAGAGAAGTCCAACGCGTGGAGCATGTTTTTCATCAATGCCAAGCTTGCGGAGATGTTTGGCTTGCCAGCTGAAAAATTGGCGAATATCCTTGAAGTATTCCGTGCCATCAAGGTGAGCATCAGGGTGGTAGAGACCCATGGTAGGAATCTCAATCAGCGGTGGCACTTCAAGTGCGGCACCAAAATACTCACGCAAAATAAGCTTGAACATAGAGACGATATTGTCCGAAATCGGCTGCAACCAGTATGCATAGACTTGCATCCAGTTCTTAAAGTCCCTTGCCTTGTCGGGAATAAGTGGAAGCAATGTGCGCATCAGTTTAAGTAGCTTGAGGTAACCATAGAGAGTATCTTCATCACGACCACGCACAAGTAGCTTGGTAACCTTCTTTACACTCTCGGGCATACCACTGCCTGTGCCCTTCGGGGCAAAAGAGCCGACTTTGGTTAGCGCCATCACTTCGGGCATAGACTCGAAAGCAAAGACCGCTGTGGCACGTGAGCGTTCAACTTGTGCTCTTAGCCACTCAGCGTGACTTTTGAAGGTAATCATCGACGCAAAGATGCAATCTGCATCTTTAAGAGCGTCTGCAAGACTTGGGTTCTGTGTCTCGAGGTCGTGGTCAGTAAAGTTTTGGAGTTCAGCGTGTGGTGCTAAGCGAGATTTGACATCAGCCCAGAAGCGATGATTGTAGTGCTCCATTGCCAGCACAGCTACAATCTTCCTCATAGTTATCCTCCTTTGATGTGGTGCAAAAAGCAAGTGATTTGCAACAAGAAAGATAAGATTTTTCTTTTGCAAATCGCTTCCGCCGCCAAGCTGACGGCGTTAGCAGAAAGTAAATGCAGGCGCATTGTGCTTGACCATGCAGGCAGATGCTTTTGGCAGATGCTATTTGCTGCTGCTTGGGGATTGAACCAAGCTAGCCAAGATGCACACACACTGTTTGATGTGGAGGGCGTTTTAGTGGAACTTGCGTATATTCTTGCGCTACCTGCATTGATGCTGACTTACCGCATCCCAATGCATCCTAGCACCATCTCGTTAAGGCACATTCCTTGAAGTCGCTCAAAGCAAACATTGTTGAACAAACTGACTTTTCTTAACGCAAACTTGCTACGACAATGAACCCACTATCTGCTGCCTCGCTTTTCTTTTTAGTGCTGCTCTATGCGCTACCGCTTTTCGCGCAAGAAGAAGAGCGCGCCGATGTTCCCAAAGACCCTATTCTGCGAATAGAGACAGGGATGCACACAGCGATAATTAACAGAATTGGTGTTGACGCAGCGCAGCGTTTTCTCGTGACAGCTTCGCAGGATAAAACCGTTCGGGTCTGGGACTTAAAGACGCAGCGCTTGCTACGCACGTTGCGTCCGCCGATTGGACTCCACGAAGATGGAAAACTCTTTTCAGTTGCCATCTCGCCTGACGGCAAGACGGTGGTGTGCGGCGGTTGGACGGGATACGACTGGGACGGAAAGAATTGCATCTATGTTTTTGACCGTGAAACAGGCAATTTGGTTCGGCGCATTACGGGCGTGGAAGGCGTTATCAATCACCTGACATTTTCTCGAGACGGGCGATACCTTGCGGCGACTTTGGGCGGCGGTTTTGGCTTGCGCGTGTATAGCGCTGCAAACTACTCGCTGGTTGCCAGAGATGCAGATTATGGCGGTAGCAGTTACGGCGCTGATTTTGACGCATCGGGGCGGCTAGTTACCTCGTGCGAAGATGGTTTCATTCGGTTGTATGATGAGCAGCTTAAGCTGAAAGGAAAAGCACGACTCAAAAGCGGCAAAGATCCCTTCCAAGTAGCATTTTCACCCGATGGCAAGGTAGTGGCAGTCGGATTTAATGATGCTGCCTGCGTAGAAATCGTAAGCCCTGCACTATTAAACACGGGTATCACAGGGCTAAACATCACAGTTGGCAAGCCAGAGGGTGACTTCATCTTATCTGCAGTAGCGTGGTCAGCAGACGGCAAGACGCTTTATGCAGCAGGCACGTTGAGCAATGCAGACAGTCGCAAACTGATTCGTGTGTGGCGCAATGAGAATTCGGCCACAATCAAAGAATGGCTCACCGAATCGTCAAATGTGATCACGCAACTCTTACCGCGAAAAGAAGGCGGCATCATTTTTAGCGCTGGTGACCCATGCTTCGGCGCCCTTGATGCCGCAGGCAATAAAGTCTTTCACAAAGGCGCACTGAACCCAGACTTTCGGGGTATGCACCAGAGTTTTCGCGTTTCTGAGACCGGAGCTATTGTGAATTTTAGCTATGCCTACAACGCAAAGAAAATAGCGTCTTTCTTTGTCAATGAGCGCGCCATTGACCAATATGACCCCAAAGCCACAGGAATGTATGCACCCCTGACCGAAGGACTGCCCATTGCAGATTGGCGAGGCTATGAACCAAAGTGGCGGGGTAAGCCTATTGCGCTCAAAAGTTATGAGCGTTCACTCAGTTTGGCGATTGCGCCCGATAAAAAGTCGTTCTTACTGGGCTGCGATTTTTCGCTGCGCCGCTATGATGCCTCTGGCAAGGCCGTCTGGCAAAACTCCGTGCCCGGCGCTGCGTGGGCGGTCAATGTTACGCAGGATAACAACTTAGCAGTTGCGGCATTTGGCGATGGCACAATTCGCTGGTTTCGCTATGACGATGGCAAAGAACTGCTGGCTTTCTTTCCTGCAAACGATGGCAAGCGTTGGATTATCTGGACGCCCGAAGGTTACTACGACGCTTCGGCAGGTGGCGAAAGCCTCATCGGCTGGCATCTCAATCAAGGCAAAGCCAAAGAATCGCTCTTTTTCTCCGTTGGGCGCTTTCGCAATAAGTTCTATCGCCCTGATGTAATCGCTAAAGTCTTGGAGACGCTGGATGTGGAAAATGCACTCATCGCGGCCGATGAAGAGCGCGGAATGAGCAAAAGCCAATCCGAGGCATCACGGCAAAATTTCAAGCTCAATGAGGCTCTGCCGCCTGTGGTGTCTATTCTTTCGCCTGAGAATGGCGCGGAGGTTTCTTCGTCGCAAGTGTTAGTGCGCTATGCTATAGAGTCGCCGTCCAAAGAAGCGATTGCGGCGGTCAAAATTCTGGTTGATGGGCGACCTGCTACAAGCACACGTGGCTTGAAAAAATCACTGGCGCAAGGCGTCGTTGAAGAGCAAGCGACGGTAACGATTCCTGAGCGTGACTGCGAAATTTCCATCGTAGCAGAAAACAAGTTTGCGGCTAGCGAGCCAGCCAGCGTGCGCGTAGCGTGGAAAGGCAAAGCGCCAGCGCAAGATGAATTTGTCGTCAGGCCGAAACTCTATGCGCTCGTGATTGGCGTGAGCCAGTATCAAGAGTCGTCGTTGCAGTTGAATTTGGCAGCCAAAGACGCGCAGGATTTTGCGCAAGCGTTGCTGGCTCAAAAAGGCGGGCTGTATCAAGATGTGGTGGTGAAATTGCTGACGGATGAGCAAGCCAGCAAGGATAATGTGCTGGACGGGTTAGAGTGGTTGCAAAAGGAGGTAACAAGCAAAGATGTGGGTGTGGTGTTCTTTGCAGGACATGGCATCAACGACAACAACGGCACATTTTATCTGATGCCTGTAGATGCCAATCCAGAGAAGATTAAGCGCACGTGTTTGGAGTTTAGTCAGTTCAAAACGACGATTGCATCGCTGGCAGGGAAGGTGGTGGTGTTTTTAGATGCATGTCATAGCGGCAGTGCAATGGGCGGGGCGCAGCGGCGCAGTGCAGCGGCAGATATTACGCTGGCGGTCAATGAGCTGAGCAGCGCGGAGAACGGGGCAGTGGTGTTTTCGTCATCGACAGGGCGGCAGTATTCGCTGGAAGATGCAGCTTGGGGCAATGGCGCCTTTACGAAGGCGTTGGTGGAAGGGCTGAGTGGCAAAGCCGACCTGACTGGCAAGGGCAGGATTACAGTCAATATGCTGGACGTGTTTATTTCGGAACGGGTGAAGGAAATTACCAAAGGCAAACAAACGCCCACGACTGTCAAGCCACCGAATGTACCTGATTTTCCAATTGCTGTGAAGATGAAAAAGTAGCCATGAGGCCTTCCCCACCGATGGGCTGAGTGGTAGAAGAAGTAGGTGGGGCGGTTATAGCATTTTCACTAGGCGCTATCGGTGCGAAATTTGGAGAGCGTGAGTTTCAGGAGTGCTCTGGCGGCTTCTTTCTTAGACATAAGCGGCAATGCGTGCTGCTCGCCTGTGCGAGAGAGAAGTGTGAGGCGGTTGGTGTCGACCTCAAAACCAGCGTTGGGGTCATTGGCGCAGTTGAGCGCAATCCAGTCCAGATTTTTCTTTTCAAGTTTGGCTCTGGCATTTTCGAGCGCATGACTGGTCTCTAATGCAAATCCAATAGCAATTTGATGCGCTCTCTTTTGTTGCCCGAATTCTAAAAGGATGTCTGGATTTTTGACCAGTGTGAGCACGAGTCGGTCGCTATCTTTCTTGAGCTTTTGCGGTGCGATATGTTCAGGGCGATAATCGGCGACCGCAGCTGCCGCAATGAAAACATCGCATCGCTCAAAATAAGCGTGTGCCGCTGCCAGCATTTCTTCGGCGCTTTCGACATCAATGCGCTCCACATTAGGTGGGGTTGGCAAGGGCGTTTTCCCTGTAATCAAGATAGTCTTTGCACCCCACTCAGCAGCTGCCTCTGCCAGTGCGAAGCCCATTTTACCAGTTGAAAAATTGGAGATAAAGCGCACAGGGTCAAGGCGCTCACGCGTTGCGCCGGCTGTTACGACAATGCACTTTCCCGCAAGCCATTTTGACGCAGAGGTCTCGAAAACCTCAGCGATATGCTTAAAAAGCGTCTCTGGCTCTGGTAAGCGACCCTTACCTATCAAGCCTGAGGCTAACTCGCCATATTCAGGTTCAATGATGATGCACCCATCTTGTCGCAGCAAAGCTAAGTTGCGTTGCACTGCAGGCGCGCTAAGCATCTCGCCATCCATTGAGGGAAAAATGAGGCGTGGGCGTTCAGGTCGCAGCGCAAGAAAGAGCACACTGAGCATATCATCGCTGAGGCCATGTGCAAGTTTGGCGAGCGTGTGAGCCGTTGCAGGAGCAACTACGAACATATCTGCCCATTCACCTAAGCGAATATGCTCCGTCCAATCTTGTTTGGCATCGTGCGTGGGAAAAATGTCGCAGAGCACTTTGCGCTGTGAAAGTGTCTCAAGTACCGCAGGAGTGACAAACTCCTTTGCACGCTGGGTCAGAACCACTTGCACGTCTGCACCTGCTTTTTTGAGCAAACGCACAAGCAGTGGTAGCTTGTAGGCAGCAATGCCCCCTGAGATGCCTAATAGAATGTGCTTGCCGTGCAGCGCATTTAAGGTATCGTGGTGACTCACTGTGGTTCAATGCGTTTAAGGTCAGTGCGGTCAAAGTCTGCATCAAAACTTACCAGCTCCAAGCCGTGCTTCTTTGCCAGCGTGTATTGATACGCATCGTCAAAATCTAAGCCCCATCTGAAAATGTTGTGTGTCAAAGCGCCAAAATCCTCAGGCATAAGTGCCAAGATGCGAATGCCTGCACGATTTAAGTCTTGCCCGAACTGTGCAAGCTCGCTGAGCTTGTTTGACCAGAAGAGTTTTAGCCCGATGCTATCGAGCGAGTAGTTTGAAAGAAAGAGCGTGCCCAAGTCTTGCGAAGTAATGTATTCAACGGCAGCTTGCGCCTTCTCTTGCTCCAAGAGAATCTCGAGGAAGATGTTCGTATCAAGCAGCTTCATTTCGCGCCTCTTCGCTCTAAAATTTCCTTTTGCGCTTCTAATGCGGTTTGTTTCAGCTCTTTCAAGCAACCACGCCACGAAAAGCTCATACTAACTTTTGGCGATTTTTGGAGGGCTTCCTTCCAAGCAAGAAACTCAATGAAGTCCAGTGTTTCTTGCTGGTGCTGTGGGGAGAGTTGTCGTGCTTTTTCGGTGATTTGTTCCAGAAGGCTCATTGCTCACTGTGGTTCAATGCGTTTAAGGTCAGTGCGGTCAAAGTCTGCATCAAAACTTACCAGCTCCAAGCCGTGCTTCTTTGCCAGCGTGTATTGATACGCATCGTCAAAGTCCAAATTCCACTGGTCGCTATAGGCAATGAAAGCTGCGATGTCTGCATCCTGCAAATAAAGCCTCGTAACACGGTTGCGGCGCAAGTCTTCACAAAAACTTTGCCAAAGTGCTTTGCGCTTTACGGCAAAAAGCTTAAGCCCAATTGAGTTCAGCGAGAACTCTGAGATATACAGTGAGCCCTTGGGCTGTGCTTGCAGGAAATTTCTGGCGGCTTGCTCCTTTTTCTGGGCAAGCAGCACTTCCAGAAAGACATTGGTATCAACGAGCATACTAGTCTGTTCTAAGCCACAGTTCTTTCAGCTCTGCTTTAAGTTCGTCAGCAGTTTGATGAAGCTCTTTAAGTCCGCCAGCCCAAGCAAAGCTCCATTCGCTGGGCTCGCTATCTTGTTGCATTTCTTTTGCAAGCAAGAATTCAATGAAGTCCAGTGTTTCTTGCTGGTGCTGTGGGGAGAGTTGTCGTGCTTTTTCGGTGATTTGTTCCAGAAGGCTCATTGCTCACTGTGGTTCAATGCGTTTAAGGTCAGTGCGGTCAAAGTCTGCATCAAAACTTACCAGCTCCAAGCCGTGCTTCTTTGCCAGCGTGTATTGATACGCATCGTCAAAATCTAAGCCCCATTTGGAAATACTCTCTTCGAGGAGTAAATACTCACTTGGCATTAAGCCTAATACATTTAGGTTAGAGCTCACCAAATCCTGAACAAATTGGCGGAAGACATTCATTTTCTTCTGCCTATGTAGGATAATGCCAATAGAATCCAGAGAGAATACCGAGCAACAAAGGTAGCGAGCGGAGCGTGCCTTCAAGAAATGCTCAGCTGCATCAGCTTTTTGCTGCTCACACAGCACTTCCAGAAACACATTTGTGTCGACTAAATACTTCATTCCTTACTAACTCTCCAATCCATCACCTTCTTTTGCAATTCAAGCGAGCTATGATACTGCTGTCTAAGCTCTGACAGGGCGCCACGCCAAGAACAAGATAACCTTCGCTCTGCAGATGTTCTGGCAAGCAAGAATTCAATGAAGTCCAGTGTTTCTTGCTGGTGCTGTGGGGAGAGTTGCCGTGCTTTTTCGGTGATTTGTTCCAGAAGGCTCATTTAAACCATTGCGTTTAGTGAAATCTTACACGTTGAAACGAAAGAGCATAATATCCCCATCTTGCACAATGTAATCCTTGCCTTCAATCGCTAACTTACCAGCCTCTCTAACTTTCTGTTCAGAGCCAAATCGCAGTAAATCTTCATACTTCATTACTTCGGCGCGAATAAAGCCCTTCTCAAAATCAGAGTGTATCACGCCAGCTGCCTCAGGAGCTTTTGCACCTTTGCGGATTGTCCACGCATGCACCTCCTTTTCTCCAGCCGTGAAGTAAGTCTGAAGACCCAGAAGGTCATAGGCAGCACGAATAATTTTGTCTAAGCCAGACATGTCCAAACCGAGCGATGCCAAGAACTCTGGTTTTTCATCTTCAGGAAGTTGTGCAATTTCTGCCTCGAGCTTGGCGCAAACAACAATGACTTTCGCACCTTCTTTGGCTGCTACTTCTTCCACTTGTCTTGTGTAAGCATTTCCAGTAAGCAAATCAGTTTCACTCACATTTGCGACATACAGCACTGGCTTTGAGGTAAGTAGAAAAAGTGATTTCAGCAGTAAGGTGGCTTCCTCTGTCTCAGCAGCCAGTCGAGCAGGTTTGCCTTCGCCAAGCAAGGTGAGAACTTTCCGAACCAGTGCAAGCTGCGGCTCGAGTTTTGCGTCTCGTTTGGCGTCTTTTTCTAACTTGGGTAGACGCTTTTCGAGCGATTCCAAATCTGCAAGGATAAGTTCCGTTTCTATGGTCTCAATATCGCGCTTCGGATTAACAGAGCCATCAACATGGACAATATTCGGATCATCAAAGCAGCGAACCACGTGAATCAACGCATCGACCTCGCGGATGTGTGAGAGGAACTTGTTTCCCAATCCCTCTCCTTTTGAAGCCCCGCGCACTAAACCCGCAATGTCTACAATCTCTAAGGTAGCGGCAACAATTTTGTTAGTCCTGACAATTTTTGCCAGCTCCTGCAAGCGCTTATCAGGCACAGCCACTGTGCCAACATTCGGCTCAATCGTGCAAAACGGATAATTCTCAGCGTCAACTTGCTGCGCTGTAATCGCATTAAACAGCGTGGACTTACCTACATTTGGAAGCCCTAAAATTCCAGCACGAAGCGACATAGTTTCCTTTGAGCGTTACTTGAAGGAAAGGGCTAAGTTACAAAATCTCATAAGTAACTGCGAGTTTGAGGACAAGTTACATCGCAGAGATAGGAGAGTGAAAGTAGAACGGGCAGAAGAGCCGTGGAAACGCCAAGCACTTCGAACTATCCCCTTTCACACAAGAAGCGAACAGCACTGCGGTAGTGACTGCACTATGAGGAAACTTTCGCCCTGCCTTATGCTGAACGCGCTCCGCAGTAAGAAGGTGAAGCGAAAAACAAAGTTTGCTTTGCTGCAGCGTTTCTGCCCCTCAGAGCACAGTGACGTAGAGAGCAACTACAGGTTGAACTCTTTCTTGACAATCTCTACGTTTTTCTTCTCGTTTGGGTCTTTGGAGCCAAGCTCTACATACTTTTTGAGCATTGGAATAGCTTCAGCTTTGCGCCCTGCATCAATGAGTGCCGTAGCAAGGTTAAAGTAGCCCAAAGCATAGTCTGGATTATCCTCAACAACTTTTCTGAGGACTTCGACGGCTTCACGAGCACGGCGGTTGTCTTTGAGGAAAAGTCCGTAGTTGGTGCGCGGCGCTACATTGCGTGGGTTGGTATTTAATTCCACAGCTTTCTTGAAGGCTTCATCCGCTTTCTTCAATTCACCTGCTTCAGCACAGACATCGGCATAACGCATGTAGTTTGGTAAGTTTCTAGCCTCTAAGCCTACTTTCTGCATATGGGCGATAGCACGCTCATAGCCTGCAATCATCTTTTGGTAATCCTCTTTGCTAGGACGGTCTTTACCTTGCGCTTTGGCGCGAGCGCGATAGGCTTGCTCCAAGTTGTAGACTGATTTTTCGTTGCCTTCTATGTTTTCATCGTTACGGTTGCGCATAAGAGCAGGACCATATGCGTCCACAGACTTTTCGAAGAGTTGAATTGCTTCGTCGAACTTCTTTTGTGCCTGCAGTTGGATACCAGCTTGGCGCGTGATTTTGGCGTAGAGCGAGGGAAATTCTTCTTTAATCTTTTCGGCGTAATAGACGGCAGAATCTGCTTTGCCAGGTAGCATCATATAACAGTTGGCAATATAGTTATGAAAGCCCACGTAAAGATTTTGAAGTGAGTCTCGGGTTGCTTTATCGCCTTGAAAAGGCGGTTGCGGCAGAAGACTAAGACCTTGCAGAAAGACGGGAATAGCTTCGTTAGGGTAGCCTGTGCCTTGCAGGAAAAGCCCATAGTTGTTGATAGCATCAATGTTTGTTGGGTCTTCTTTAACGGCTTCCTGCATCATTTTGAGCGCTCGGGTTTGAATCTGATCGAGCTCAGCCTCGAGCTTCTTGATCTGGTCAGGTGGAGCCGTTGCCATCGCAGCTTGTTTTTCCTGATAAGTTCGATACTCGAGCAAAGCTGCCTTCATTTTCTCGTTAGAGCGCTCGCGTGGGGTGCCACAGCCCACAATGCTCACGCCCAAAATCAGCAAACAAGCCGTACGCAGAAGCAAAAAGCGGTTTTTCTTCATAGTGCAAGTAAGTGAGTTTGAGTTGATGATCCTTGCGTTTAGATACGGTTTGGTTGCAAACGCGCAGTGTCAAGACAATGCTGCGTTATCTCTGCAAACTTTCCTGCGGGGTGGAGTTTATTTCTCCGCTAGCCCACATTGCGCACGAAGATACGCAATTTCTGCGGCAGAGAGATGTCGCCACTCCCCGCGCCGAAGCCCCTCTATGCTGAGCCCTGCATACCGAATGCGCTCTAACTTTTTAACCTCGTAGCCCAAAGACCAAAACATTCGGTGCACCTGACGATTTTTCCCCTCACTGAGACGCAACCACACCACTGAACCATCACCCAAGATTTTTGCCTCGCACGGGCTGACCTTCTCACCTGTGTCTTTCAGGCGCATCCCACCTGTAAGCTTAGGCAAGTCGGCACGCTGAAATTTCTGCTCAAGCGTCGCCAGATACTCTTTTTGGATCCCGTGCGAAGGGTGCATGAGCCGGTTTGCCAATTCACCATCGTTGGTCAAAAGCAGCGCACCAACAGTGTTGCGGTCTAAGCGACCGACAGGATAGACACGTTCATCAATGCCAAGCACATCTAAGACGGTGCGGCGATGGCGCTCATCACGATTGGTGGTGATAGTGTCTTTGGGCTTGTTGAGCAGAATGTAGAGCTTTCGCTTCGGCTCTTGAATGCGCCGTCCAGCGACAATCACTTCATCTTTGTAGCGGTTAATTTTGGTGCCAAGTTCTGTAACGACCTTGCCGTTTACAATCACCTCCCCTTGCTGAATAAGCTCATCTGCTTTGCGACGAGATGCAGCACCGCAGAGCGAAATAAACTTGTTAAGACGGATAAGGGCGTCTTGTCCGGAGAGTGAAGCAGGCAAAGCTGCACTTTTTGCTGCCGCAGAGGGCTTGACTCTGCGACCTTGAAGCGATTTAGCAGTCGTAGCGTCAGACGAAGCAGGCGCCGCACGGTATAGTGAAGATTTAGTCTTCATCCGACTCAGCGAGCTTTTGTGCCTTGTCATCTTTGTCGAACTCAACCTTCAAGCGCACATTCAGTTCCTGCTGCACAAAGGCTTGAGCTTCAGCTTCGCGCATAAGCTCCTCAATTTCGCGTGGCTTAGGCAAATCCGATAGTGAGCCTAAGTTGAAATAATCCAAAAATTCTTTGGTCGTGCTGTAGAGCAAAGGCTTGCCGACGCCTTCGCCCCGACCACTGACCTCAATTAAATTGCGCTCCAAGAGCATACGAATGACATAATCCGCATTCGTGCCACGAATCGCCTCAATTTCAGCTTTGGAAATAGGCTGACGGTAGGCAATAATTGCCAGCGTTTCCAGCGCAGCTTGTGACAGCCGACGCTGCATCTTCGGCTGCATAAGTTTCTGGATAACGCTATGGAATTGCTTCTCCGTAAGAAAACGATACCCTTGTGCAATATGCCGAATACGAAAGGTGCGCCCCGTCTGCTCATACTCTTGATTGAGTTCATCAATCATCTGCTCTATATCCAAATCAGTGAGTTTCTCTGACCCAATGGCTTGGCGAATCGCTTTAACGGAGAGCGCTTCATCGCTGGCAAAAATGAGTGCTTCAATTTGTTGCTTGTAATCCTGCCGCCGCAAGTCTATGCCACCTTCAGGCAAGGACACAGTGGGCACATCTGCTTGGCTGGAAAAGTGCAATGTATGTCCATTCTGCGATGGCACCGAAGCAGAGTCGCTGTACGACGACGCTGTACCAGCTTGCGCCTCACCCTGCGGTGATAGAGACGACTGACTATGTTGATGTTCCAAGTTAGTTTGGCGTTTGATTTCTAAGTTTATGTTTAGAGAATCTAGCAATGCAATATAACGCGCCTGAAAAGTTAGCCCAAGTCTGGGGTGCTGTAACTGTCCTTGTGGTAACTGGGTGAAACGAAATGAAAGGATAGCGGTGCTGCACGCGCCCTAGAATGAAGTTGAGGAAGAGACCTAAAAACGCCATAGCGGACAGGGCGTAGCGCAGCATGAGGAGATAGGGAAAAATTGTATCTTCGCTCAAACTCAGGAGTTGCTTGACAGAGCCAGTTCACATCTCAGACGCAGTTTTTACTGTAATTGACCTCGAGACCACAGGCGGCGCACAACCTGAAAACACGATTATTGAGCTGGCTGCCATAAAGGTGCGGCACGGGGAAATTTTAGATGAACTGTCCACGCTCATCAATCCTGAGCAACCTATTTCATACTTCATTTCGCAATACACTGGCATCACAAATGAAATGGTGAAAAATGCGCCGCGCTTGCCCGAAGTGTTGCCACGCTTGCAAGCACTCATTGGTGAAAGCGTATTTGTAGCGCATAACATTCACTTCGACCTGCGCTTCCTCAATATGGAGCTAAGGCGGTATGGCTGTGAACCGCTGAAGAATGCTGCACTTTGCACCGTGCGCTTGGCGCGTCGGCTGCTGCCAAAGCAACCACGCAAAAATCTAAGCGAGCTGGCAGCGTGGTTTGGCATTCCCATCTCAGAACGGCACCGTGCACATGGCGATGCACTAGCCACTGTGCAAATCTTGCAAAAGCTCATTGAGATTGCCGCTGAAGCCCATGGCGTAGAGTATCTCGATGAACTGCTTTCACTGCAATTTCAGCCAATGCGGCGCTTTAAGAAAGAGCCAGTGCACATTCAGCGCATTCGCAAAGAAGTGCTTCCACGCTTACCTGAACGAGCAGGCGTCTATTTGATGCATGCGGCAAACGGCGAAGTGCTTTACATTGGCAAGTCGAAAAATCTTAAAGCACGCGTCAGTTCCTACTTTACGCACGATGTCAATAAGCCTGAGAAAGTGAAAGAGCTGATTCGATATGTGCGCACAGTTGAAACGATTGCGACAGGTTCAGAGCTGGAAGCGCTGCTACTGGAGTCGCGCCTTATTAAGCAGTATCGGCCGCGCTACAATACTTTGCTCAAGCGCTATAAGTCTTACCCATTTCTGCGTCTGACGCATCACCCGTATCCGCGCTTAGAAATCGCAACGAGCATTGAAAATGACGGCGCAGAGTATTTTGGTCCATTCCCCTCAATGGAGGTGGCGCGTGATGTCTTTGATGTGCTAAATAAAAATTTGCTACTAAGAGAGTGCAGCGACGATGAATTCCGGAAAGGACGTGCGTGCATCTATTTTGAGCTGCATCGTTGTCTTGCGCCGTGCGAAGCACATCGTCAAGCCGAAGATGCCTATCAAAAAGAGTTAGAGCGAGCGCGTCAATTTCTGTCGGGCGAAGACAGTGCACTGATTCGGCAACTGACTGAAAAAATGCATCGTTTGGCAGCAGAACTACGCTTCGAAGAGGCGGCAGAGTTGCGGGGTAAAATCCAGAGCCTGAGGCGCGTCTTTTACAGGCAAGCCGATGTCGTGGCATCGGTCAACGAAAACAACTTGTTAGTTATTCTGCCCTCGGAGCGCTTTTCTGAGCTTTGCAAAGAGTTTGTGGTGCTCTTTGTGCGCTTCGGTCGACTGAAACTTCAGCGCAAAATTTTGCTCAATGAAGCATTCTTGCTTGAGCCAGATATCCAAGCCGTTTTTTTCAGCGATGGTCAGAAGCCTGAGCACTGCCACAAAGAAGAGATTGATGAAATGCAAATTCTCGCAAGCTGGATTTATCAGCATCGACAATCGCTTTCCTGCCTTTACATCAAACCGTTTGGCTCAGCAAGTGCAGTCTTAAATGAACTGGCAGAGCGACTGCTGAGGCTTGCAGGCGCAACCGACATAGAGGCTGCAGCAGAGCTTACCAAGTAACTTTCTGGATTTTGAACGTAAGGGGCACTGTAATTGCGCCAGCCACAGGCTTGCCGCCAGCTTGTGCGGGCGTGTAGAGGGTTTCCTCTGTCAAAACGCGCACTGCTTCTTCGGTCAAAAGTGGGTGCGCCGGTTTTAGCACATCAATCTTCATCACATTGCCTTTTGCATCCACAAAGACACGTGCAACAACCTTGCCTTCAATTTTTAGTGAAAGGGCAGCTTCAGGGTAGACAATTTTCTTCATCACCGACTCAATACCGCCCTGAATCTGAACTTCCTTCTCTACGCTAATTGTGTTAAGCTCGGCTACCAGTGCCTCAGCCTCCGCCGTGATGCGCTGAATATCCTCGTCCTCGTCAACTGCCACAGCGGCAGGCGCAGCTTTTGCAGCAGGCTCAGGTGCTGCCTTCTCCTCCTTTGGCTTGGTTACTGCAGCAATCGGAGCCGCAGATTTCTCAGTAGACTTTTCAGCTGGTTTTTCCGCCAAAGCTACAGGCTTTTCAGCTAATTTTTCCTTCGGCTTGCTTGATGCAAGCAGCGTTACCGTGCCACCTGATTCGCTCAGCACAAAATCTTTGCGCGTGGTTGTATTAGCAGCAATCGTAACGCTGATGGCATCCATCTTGGGTAAACCGCGCTTGAATGCTTTGAGCGTGTACTGCCCTTCTGGCACGGAGAGGAAGATATAGTATCCATCAGCGTTGGAAAGAGCTGCCTGAGTGGTGGTGCCGCTCGAGAGATAGACCGTAGCTGCTGCGAGCGGATTTCCACTACCATCAACGACCCGCCCTAATAGTCGTCCTTGTGAGAAGGCTATCTCTACCAGCCAAAAAAATGTAATACCTAACAACAGAACTTTGTTCAGTAACACACTTCTAAGTAGCACGCCCCCGCCAAATCGAAATCCCATAGTTAGAGTTGTCTAAGGCTGCAAATCTACATAGGACGAGGGAGATAGTGTGTTAAGAAATCGTGAAAAAACAGGGTTGGCTTTATCGGCAAGGGGAGGCAAAGTTAATGAAAACTTAACCTTCGCTTAACACTGAAACTGCTATCTTCGGGCTGTCATTTCAGACAAGAAACCAACCAGCCCAGAAGTAGGTGGGGCGAAAAGCTTGAACCAAACTCCAAGAACCAGTAAATCGTGCAAATGCTCTCCAAACTTGCCAAAACGCTTCTAACGCTTCTCGGCATTTTGTGGCTTGTTTCCAGTGCGACCTTAGCACAAGAGAAAGTAAGACTGTTCGGCAAGGTTACAGATAAGGATACAGGTGAAGAACTCATTGGAGCGAGCGTAACAGTGGTGGGGACGAATATTGGTGGCTTAACGAATGTCGACGGGGAGTATTCCTTTATGCTACCACCCGGCAAGTATGACATTCGGGTGAGCTACGTAGGCTACCAGACACTGGTGAAAAATGTAGAGGTGAAAGCAGGGCAAGTAAATCGCCAAGATGTGCAGCTCAAGGTGGAGGCATCTGTAACGGAAGAGATTGTGGTCGAGGCCTCAATCAGCAATGCAACTGAAGCTGCGCTGCTCACTCAGCAGCGTAAATCTCTGGCAGTATCCGATGCAATTAGCGCTGAGTTTATCAAAAAGACACCCGATAGCGATGCAGGAGAAGCAGCAAAGCGCATTACAGGCGTGTCGCTAGTCGGTGGAAAGTTTGTTTTCGTGCGGGGCTTAGGCGAGCGATATAACAACACACAAATCAACGGTGCAAACCTTCCAAGTCCCGAGCCTGAGAAGCGAGTGGTGCCGTTTGACATTATCCCTGCAAACGTGGTGGAGAATATCGTTACGGTAAAGACCTTTCTCCCAGACCAGCCGGGCACCTTTGCAGGTGGTACAGTGAAGATTCGCACAAAAGAATTTCCAGATGAATTCACGCTGGTGTTCAGCGCAGGCGCAGGTATCAATGCAAATGCGCATTTCCGTGAGATTCCCAAGTATGTCGGAGGGCGCTGGGATTTTCTGGGCATTGATGATGGCACGCGTCGTTTGCCAAGTAATTTTCCAGCACGCATTGTAACGCCCGCACAGGAAGTCGAGGCGGCACGCATGCTGAGCAGTGGCGTATTCTATCCATTCAACCGCTCGTTTGCGCCAAACCAAAGCTACACAATCACATTTGCTGACCAGTTTAATTTGGGTGAGCTACCGCTGGGCTATATTCTAAGTTTGAATTACAGCAACGATGTAACCTATCGTCGCAAGGCAATTTTCTTCCCAAGCGCCGAACCCGATGTGCCTCAGTTCTCTTTTGACGAACAGAACTCACTGTTCAATGTCAACTGGGGTGGTATCTTCAATTTCAGCCTCCGTGCGGACGAGAACAACAAATTCGGGTTCAAGAACCTCTACAACCGCGTGATGGAAGATGAGACGCTGCTGGCGTTTGGCACAAAGGCGCTCTCGAATGATTCAGTTCGTTCTTCTCGCTTGCGCTATGTAGAGCGCTCTCTTTTCTCTACGCAGCTGACAGGCACACACTTTCTTAACTGGCTAGCGCGCGCAGAGCTGGAGTGGCTCGGAGCTTACTCGGTGGCAACCCGCTTAGAACCAGATAACCGCGAAACTGCCTACATCCGAGACGCACTAACAAGAATCTACAACTTCGACAATAGCGCAGGGCGAAACTTGCGCTTCTTCTCTGACCTCCGTGATGAAGCGTGGGAAGGCAAGCTGGACATTACGATCCCATTCTTGCAGTGGGACGCGCTAAAGTCCAAAGTGAAGTTTGGAGGGTCTTACAACACAAAGCGGAGAAACTTCTCTGCGAGACGATTTACATACCAATTAGGTTCAGGCGGGGCATTAGCCGTGCTGAACAAACAGCCTGATGAGCTATTCACTGCCGAAAATGTGGCAAACGGCACGCTGCAGCTTCAAGAAGCGACATTGGGGGTGGATACTTACAGTGCAAATGAGCTAATCACAGCAGGTTATGCGATGATGGAGTTGCCAATCATTCCGCAACTGCGTTTCATTGGTGGCGTGCGGCTGGAGCAGAATAAGTTGGAGCTAAACTCGACTGACGGCTTAGGGGCAGCAGCGGTGCCAGTTCGAGCAGGCTTTGACCGATTAAATGTGCTACCCTCTCTTAATTTCATCTACTCGCCAATTGAAGCCATCAATGTGCGACTGGCATTCAGCCAAACGATTGCTCAACCTGAACTGCGTGAATTTGCACCCTTCCGTTTTGATGACTACCGCACCAGCACATTTGGCAATCCTTTCCTTGTGCAGACGCAAATTCAAAACTACGACTTCCGTTTTGAGTGGTATCCGAGAGTGGCTGAGCTGTTTGCGATTAGTGGGTTCTACAAAACGCTCGATAAGCCGATTGAACGTGTGCGCTTGGCTCGAACAGTTGGTTCATCACTCGCGCTAACCGTCATCAACTCACGCAGGGCGGTGAATTTCGGCGCAGAATTTGAGCTGCGCAAGCGGTTAGATTGGATTGCCGAGCCACTGAAAAATTTCACCTTCAGCTTGAATGTCGCACTCATCAATTCTCAGATTGAGATTGAGGACACCAGAGTATTCTTCCCAGCAGGAGCCGCAGGCGGTCGCGGCGACACGCTTGACATTTCAAGAGATGACTACACAAACCCCAATCGCCCAATGCAGGGGCAATCGCCCTTTATCGTTAATGCAAATCTCTCATATGAGAATCCTGAAATTGGCTTCTCAGCGATTCTACTCTACAATATCGTTGGACGACGCGTGAGCGAAGTCGGAGTGCGGCAGGGCGCTGGCGCAGGTATTGGCGACCAAAACCAAGACACCTACGAAGAACCACGCAACCAGCTCGATTTATCTATCAGCCAGCGGCTCTTTAAGAACTTCTCCGTTAAGCTAAGCATTCGCAACATCCTCGATGACCGATTTCTCTTCACAGTCGGTAGTAAAGAGGCAGAGCGATATCGAACAGGTCAGATTTTCTCTCTAACGCTCTCTTACAGTCCGTAGTTTTCTCTAACCTAAAACGCATCACTATGCCAAGAATGAAATATCTTTTTACTGCGCTTGCAATCCTTGTTTGTCTGTCAGAAGGGTTTGGGCAGACGCTGCCAAATATCAACCGCCCGATTGTCAGGGTGGGTGGTAACATTTCGGAAAATCGCACATTTTTTAGAGATACAGTCTACCTCATTGTAGGCTTTACGACTATTCCAGCAAACGTAACACTAACCATTCAGCCCGGCACAATTCTGCTCTCTGACTTTGAGTCAAAGGGTACACTGATTACGGAGCGTGGACGCGACGGAAGCCCAGCAGCACCTGGTGCAGCGCGCCGCAGCGGTCGAATTATTGCAAACGGCACCGCAACAGACCCAATTATTTTTACCTCCACACGCCCGAATGGTCAAAAGCGTCGCGGAGATGGAGGCGGAATTGTGTTGAATGGGTTAGCGCCCAACAACGGTCCCGGCGGTATTCTTGTCGGTGAAGGTAACACTGGTATTCATGGCGGGAATACACCAATGGATACCAGCGGCATTTTCCGCTATGTTCGCATTGAGTTTGGCGGCACAAAAATTACGCCCGACAACGAAGTAAATGGTTGGACCTTTAATAGCACAGGTGCTGGAACAGTTTGCGAATATCTGCAAGCCCACTTTATTGCGGATGACGGCTTCGAGTGGTTTGGTGGCACGGTCGACGGCAGATACTTGGTCGCAACAGGCGTCGACGACGATATGTTTGATATGGATAACTCCTACTGTGGTCGCTTGCAGTTCCTTGTCGGTGTTGAAGACCGTGCTTTGGCAAACCGTGGCTATGAGATTGACAACGATGCTACAGGCTCAACAGCTCGCTCTACACTTGGTGTCTTGACCTGTCCTACCGTCTACAATGTAACGCTCATCGGGGCGGGTGTGGCTCGAGCTGGAGATGACAACAACGACGGCATTTATGTGCGCCGTAACGCGCAAGGGCTGTTCTGGAATCACATCGTTGTGAACTTTGGCGGCTTTGGTTTCGTGGTAGATGGCTCTGCTTCTCGCGGTCAGTTTGACCGAGATTCACTCTTTGTTAGAAACTCTATTATGCTGAACCGTGGTCTCTTGCCACTGGGAACAGGCACGGCGAAAGTAGACTCACTAGTTGCTTGGGGAGCGTTCCGTGCGGGCACGCCAGCTGTTTATGATACCGCAGGCTTCTATGGCAGAGCAAATGCGTGGGGAGTTAGAACGGTCAACCCACAGCTTGTAGGCCTAACGAGCGCAATTCTTAACGGGACAGCCAATCCAATCAGTGGTCAGCCGCTCGACCTGCGTCCGCAAGCTGGCTCGCCTGCACTGACGGGCGGCGCAAGACCGCGTAACTTCTCGCGCTTCCCGGGCGACAATGCAAACTTCTTTGATACAACTGCCACATTCATTGGAGCATTCAACCAAACAACCAACTGGATGTCAGGCTGGACTGTATGGGCAACGAATGCAACGACCTTCAATCTTGTCTCGCGTGTCGTTGAAGAGAGAGCACTTGAGAGTCGCCCAACTCGCTTTGAACTCTCGCAAAACTATCCGAATCCATTTAACCCCACTACAAACATTCGTTTTAGCCTACCAAGCTCGGAAGTGGTAACGCTGAAAATCTATGACATCACAGGGCGAGAGGTCGCTACGCTCATTAACGGAGAGCGCCGTGCAGCAGGGGTCTATCAGCTTACCTACGATGCATCAGCCCTTGCTAGTGGCGTTTATCTCTATCGCTTGCAAGCAGGTTCATTTGTAGATACCAAAAAGATGACGCTAATCAAGTAAGCCTTCTTGCCACAACCCACTGGGGAGCGCAGCCTGAAAAATGGCTGCGCTCTTTGACTTTAAGAAGACTATGAACCGCTTTTCTGTCTGGTTTTTCATTCTAACTCTTACTTTTTTCGCTCTCTCGTGCCAAAAGGGAGAGCGAAGCACTCAGCAAGCTGACACGATTGACCCGAAGCGGCTGGCAATTTCTCACGATATGCCGCAGCTACCAAAGCCATACCCCTACCCTGAACCACTACCCGATAGCGTAAAGCAGCGTCAGCTCTCACATAGTGCTAGAACGCCTGAGGAACTTATTGATATTGCATTAGAAGCTTTGGCTAAGCGCGACACAGCGACGCTGAAAAACATTATGATTAACGAGTATGAATTTCGAAATTGGCTTTGGCCTGAATTTCCTGCCAGCTTGCCAGTGATGAATATCTCACCTGATTTTGCATGGCAAAACCTGCTCCAGAACTCTGAAAAAGGGTTGCGTCTTGCGCTGGAAAAATATGGCGGGAAAAAATTCTCATATGTCTCACATCGCTTCCTCAAAGGGCAGGACTACTACCAAACCTTCATCGTGCATACGCAAACGCGCGTTGTAATTGCAGACTCGTTAGGGCGACAGCGCGAGATGAAAGAGCTCGGTTCGTTCGTTGAAATGAACGGCCGCTATAAACTAATGAGCTACCGCGACAGGGACTGAAGTCTCATTCTCCTACGTGCAGCGTTGAAACGTATCACGCCGAAAAGCGATTTATAGCCGAAAAAACTAAGCAGGCAGCTTGAGGCAGGAACTTATCTGCCGCGCGCTACACGCACCTGCTCACAAATTCAGAGAAAACTTCACCAATGCAACTTTCGGCTTCACTGAGGCACGATGTCTGGCACGACCTCACCGACTCTGGTTCATATGAATGGTGGTATTTTGATGCCCTTGATGAAAGCCAGACTTACTCCTTTGTCGCGATTTGGTTCTCGGGCTTTCCCTTCTCACCGTATTATTTAAGGCGATATGTGCAGTCTCAGCGGTCTCAGCAAGCCTTGTGCGCCAACCCACTTGAGCATGTCGCATTCAGTTTCAACCTATATAAGCACGGCAGAGAAGTCATCAATTTCATCAAAGAAGGGGGAGCGGAGCTATTTTCTGCCTCGCGCAACGAACCGTTTGCTCGCTTTGAGCGCAATGTGTTTTATTTTGATGCAGAAAGCCAGACCTTCCACTTGAACCTAAATTTTGAGATGCCATTGCGGCGCAAAAAAGTGCGTGCGCAGCTCTGCTTTCATATTCGCCCAATTGAAGGCTTGCAGCAACTTTCTCGCTTTTCTTCTACCTCGCCGACACATGCTTGGGTGCTGGCGTCTCCCTCTAACGACGTAACAGGGGAACTACAAGTCTATGACGGCAAAACGTGGGAAATTATTTCCTTCAAGGGGCGAGGGTATCACGACCACAACTACGGACGCACGCCGATGAACACCGATATTGAGCATTGGTATTGGGGGCGCGCACATTCGCACGACTTTGATTTGGTCTACTACCTGACGACCTACCGAGATAGAGCGCACAAACCATTCAGCTTTCTTTTGCTCACACAAAATGAGCGCGTGCTGGCAATTGAAGATGACCTCGTTGCAACAGAACACGAGCATGCGCGGCGATTCTTTTCGCCACGCTACGGTCGCCGATTTTCCCTTACAAACGAGCGCCTCTCATTCGATATTGAGCACTTGCAAGCGCTAGATGCAGGGCCGTTCTACCTACGCTTCAATTCTAAGTTCACGCTCTGGCGCGAAGATGGGCATGCGATTGAGCTCTGTGGGATTTCTGAGTCATTACATCCGCAAAACCTAAACTCAGGTTTAGTGCGGCACCTTATCAAGAGCAAAATTTGGCGGGCAGGGAGACTGTCGGTGATGTACACACTCTACAACTTTTTTGCTCAGCTGTTTGAGGTCGGAACGAAAAAAATTCTGCCCGTTGTTCCAGAGACAGCCACGGACGAATGAAAAGTTTTCGCTATGTTCGCACACGGCTTTAACGCTGCAAGGCAACATTTCACCGCTGAGGCAGCAACGCAACTCTCAAATCACAAACCTTGAGGAGAACCTGAACAATGGCTCAAATTGTCAGAGGCGAATATGACCGCTCAAAGCGCCTTGCTGTAATTTCTGAGACTGACCAAGAGCGTCGTGAAGCGGTCGAGCAGGCACAAAAAGCTGTCCAAGAAGGCGCTGCAACAATGGGAACAGGTCGGCGCGATGTGCTGAACATTATCGTGGGGGCTTTGGCGACCGCATTTATCCTCCCTGTGCTCTATGTGATTGGTCGCTTCGTCGTTCCGCCTGAGCGCAAAAAGAAGGAGGAAACTTCTGTCGTGGTAGCAAAAACTTCAGACGTTCCACCTAATACAGGCAAAATCGTGCTCTTCAACAATCAGAAGCTGCTCCTGATGAATGTGGGAGGCGAGTATAAGGCTATCTCGGCTATCTGCACGCACCTGCAGTGCATTGTGCAGTGGAAACAAGATGAGCAAGTCGTCTGGTGCGCATGCCACAATGCCAAATACACCAGTGACGGCGAAAAAATCTCTGGCCCGCAGCCGGCAGGACTCGCCAAATATGTGGTAAAAGTTAAAGACGATAACATTGTGGTCGAAAAAGCATAACTCGCATAACTAAAAATTACTGAAGGGAGTAATCGCTATGGCAGAACTTGTCTCAACCAAGAATCCAACAACGCAGACTGCGGCAGCTGGCAGTGGTGCAGCCACTGCAAACGGTGCTTCTAAGGGATCTGGCTTGCAGGAGTGGCTCAATGTGCGCATTGGGTCAATGACCTATGCAATTGACTACCTTAGCAAAAAAGCTGTGCCAATTCACCGTCATTCTATCTGGTACTACTTCGGTGGACTCACGCTCTTCTTTTTCGTTATCCAAATCATTACCGGGTTGCTGCTCCTGCTTTACTACAAGCCCACCGAAAAGGAAGCATTTGACTCTTTCGTTTATATCCAAAAAGAGGTCGCCTTTGGTTGGCTGATTCGTCAGGTGCATAGCTGGTCAGCAAACCTGATGACACTGATGATGTTTATCCATATGTTCAGCGCATACTTTATGAAAGCCTATCGCAAACCACGCGAGCTGATGTGGCTAACAGGCTTTGTGCTGTGTCTTCTGACGCTGGGTTTAGGCTTTACAGGATACTTGCTCCCTTGGAATGAACTGGCCTTCTTTGCGACGCAAGTCGGCATCTCAATTCCAGGGACTATCGGCAGTATGCCGTTGATTGGTCAGTATATCGGACCGTTTGTAACGGAGATAACTGCCAAAGTTTTAGGCGCAGACATTGTGATGATTGATGGTAAGCCTATTCCGCAGGTAACAGGCGACACGCTGACGCGAATGTTTGGCTTCCATGTTGTCTTGCTGCCTGGCATTACCTTGCTGGTGCTCTCTGCGCATCTGCTCCTTGTGCAGACATTGGGCAACTCTGTGCCAATTGGTTACCGCGAGCGCGGTCTAGTCAAAGGCGAAGAGCCATTTTTCCCGAACTTCCTGATGAAAGACTTTATTGGCTGGATGATTGGTTTTGCCGTGCTCATTTTCCTTGCCGTAATGTTCCCATGGGAGATTGGCGTCAAGCTCGACCCAGTCAATTCTGCACCAAGCCCTGAAATTAAACCAGAATGGTATTTCTGGGCACAGTTCCAATTCCTAAAGCAAGTGCCGGGCTGGGTTGCCGCAATTTTCTTAGGTGCGGCAGTTGTTGTGTGGGCACTCGTGCCTTTTCTTGATAAGAAAGCCTCACGTGAAGAGAAAAGCCCCGCTTTCACCATCTTTGGTATCTTAACACTGGCATTTTTCCTCTTTGAGTCGTTCCTTGTCTACTACAACTATTCGCTCACGCACAAGCACGGACCTTGGTTCTAAATTCAGCAAGATGAGCAAAAAGAAGAGGCGGCTGAAAAAGCCGCCTTTTGCTTCACTGAAAGCGCTGTGAACCGTGCATTGCAGGGTTTATCACGCTTTGCTGCATTGACAGATTAATGTGGGAGAAGCTTTTCCGCTGCAATAGGCAATAAGCAATGCTGCCACAGCACATTTGCGTTTGAATGCTAAATACTTAATTTCGTCGAACCTACACGACCTTTTCAAACAAAGTAGCAGGGAGATTTTAACTATGGCTGAGCTGATTACAATTGAGCGCCATATTCTCGAGCAGCAGCGCAATTTTCCGGGCGCTAGCGGTGAGCTGACCCAACTGCTTTACGACATAACCTTTGCTGCCAAGTTAGTCCGCCGTGAAGTCATTCGCGCAGGACTGGTCGATATTCTGGGGTCTGCAGGCTCTACCAACATACAGGGCGAAGAAGTCAAAAAGCTGGACAAGTTCGCTCATGAGAAGTTCATTCAAGGGATTGGGCATCATGGACGTTTTGCGGTGATGGCATCTGAAGAAAGTGATGATATTATCATTCCGCCAGTAGAATCATCTGGCAAATATGTCCTGCTCTTTGACCCACTCGATGGTTCTTCAAACATTGATGCAAACGTAAGTGTCGGAACCATTTTCTCTATCTACAAACGCAAATCACCTGTAGGCACACCTGCAACCGTGCAAGACTGTCTGCAGCGTGGCTTAGAACAAGTCGCAGCCGGCTATGTGATTTATGGCTCTTCTGTAATGTTAGTCTATACGACAGGGCAAGGCGTGCACGGTTTTACCTTAGACCCGACGATTGGTGAGTTCCTACTGTCGCATCCCAACATCACGATTCCAAAGCGCGGCAAAATTTACTCAATTAACGAGGGCTACTACCGATATTTCTTTGACGGTATCAAGAAGTATATCAAATACCTTCAACAAGAAGACAAAGCCACCAATCGTCCCTATTCGGGGCGGTATATTGGTTCGCTGGTTGCAGATTTCCATCGCAATTTGCTCTACGGAGGGATTTTCATCTATCCGCGCACGAAAAAAGCGCCAGAGGGGAAACTTCGTTTGCTCTATGAAGCAAATCCACTGGCCTTTGTATGCGAGCAAGCTGGCGGACGCGCCACAGATGGATACAGACGCATTTTGGAAATCGTGCCTGAAAAGCTGCATCAGCGCACGCCACTCTTCATTGGCAGCGAAGAAGATGTCAAGATTGCGGAAGAATTTGAGCAAGGCTTGCGAGAAGTGGAGCACGACCGTGAGCTAATTCCAAGTATGCTGGCTGAAGTCTCACGTGCAGAATCGACGTTGCTACGCTGAGCAAATTTCTACAAAAAATCTGACAAGGCGTTTGACTTTTTGAGGTCAAACGCCTATTTTTGCGGGCTCTATTTGAAACGGATTTTACCAATGAAGCTAGACACACAGAGTTTTCGCACCTATTCAGCGAAGCCACTTGAAGTGCCTCGCAAATGGTATCTGGTGAATGCAGAGGGCAAGACTTTAGGACGACTGGTCTCTCGCATTGCTGCAATTTTGCGCGGCAAGCATAAGCCACAATTTACGCCGCATATTGATACGGGCGATTTTGTAGTGGTCATCAATGCTGAGAAAGTAAAACTAACAGGCTCAAAGCCGCAAAAGAAGTTGTATTACCATAACACGCTCTATCCGGGCGGCGCACGCTGGGAAAAATTTGCAGACATTCTGCAAAGGAAGCCCGAGCGCATTATTGAGGACGCCGTGTGGGGAATGCTGCCCAAGAACAACTTAGGGCGAAAAATCTATAAGAAGTTAAAAGTCTATGCAGGACCCAATCACCCACACGCAGCACAAAAACCTGAACCTCTTGAAATTTCGTAACGCATTTTATGCCTGAGATAATAGCAACCGTTGGGCGACGCAAAACGGCAGTTGCCCGTGCATTCGTGAAAGCAGGAAGCGGAAAGATTCTGATTAACGACCGTCCAATTGAGAATTACTTTCCCGTAGAGGAACAACGCAACGATGCCTTGAAACCACTGTCCGTAACGGATAATCTGGGCAAGTTTGACATCAAGGTGAATGTAAAGGGAGGAGGCGTAAGTGGTCAGGTTGGAGCGGTGCGCCTTGCAATTGCGCGCGCATTAGTCGAGTATGATGAAAATTTAAGGCCGACACTACGCAAGGACGGTTTACTGACACGCGACCCAAGAATGGTTGAGCGCAAAAAATACGGTCGCCGTAAAGCACGTCGCCGCTTCCAATTCTCGAAGCGCTAAGCCATCTGAGGCTAAGATGCGACAATCTGGATGCGGAAATTGATGCTCACACAACGCATACTTTGCTGAACCTTAGGGTTCAAAATCGCTCGGGGAGTGTTTAGCTGTTTCCGCTAAATCCCGACGATAGTGGCAAAGTAGAGGTTTAACTCAACCAAACACACTGAACTATGCCTAGACTTCAAATTGAAGACCTGCTCAAAGCCGGTGCGCACTTTGGTCATCTGACCCGCCGATGGAACCCCAAAATGAAGCCGTATATCTTTATGGAGAAGAACGGCATTCATATCATTGATTTGAAAAAGACTGTGCAGATGGCAGAAGATGCGCTGAATGCGGTAGAAGCAATTGCCAGCACTGGTAAAGATATTCTCTTTGTGGGCACAAAGAAGCAAGCCAAAGCGATTATCGCAGAGCAAGCGGAGCGCTGCGGAATGCCATACGTCTCAGAACGCTGGTTAGGGGGAATGCTCACAAACTTCTCGACGATTCGCCAAAGCATTCGCCGCCTCAATGCAATTGAGCGAATGGAAAATGACGGCACTTTCGACATTATCACCAAAAAAGAGCGCCTGATGCTTACGCGCGAAAAAGAAAAGCTGCTAAAGGTGCTGGGCGGCATTACAGAAATGACACGCTTGCCTGCTGCGCTGTATGTGGTCGATGTCAAGAAAGAACACATTGCTGTGAAGGAAGCTAACCTCCTGGGCATTCCTGTCGTGGCAATGGTCGATACCAACTGTGACCCTGAACTGGTTACGCACATTATCCCTGCAAATGATGACTCAATTCGCTCGATTGAACTTATCACAACCGCTGTAGCTGATGCAATTTTGAATGCCACGACAGCACAAAAAGAAGAGGACACTGAAGAAGTCGAAGCAGAAGAGAAATGATTTTGGAAAAAACCGTGATGCACTCACGGTTTTTTCGCATCGGATAACCCTATAAAACCCAATATGGCAGAAATTTCAGCAAAGCTCGTCAAGGAACTGCGCGACAGAACAGGCGCAGGAATGGCAGATTGCAAAAAAGCGCTTGAGGCAACTGAGGGCGATATGGAGGCTGCAATTAAGTGGCTGCGAGAGCGTGGAGCCGCTGCAGCTGCCAAGCGTGCTGACCGAGAAGCCAAAGAAGGCATTATTGCCGTGGCACAAACGGACGATAAGAAAGCAGCAGCAATGGTTGAAGTAAACTGCGAAACAGACTTCGTTGCGCGAAGTGAGGCATTCGTGAATTTTGCAAATGAAGTCGCAGCCTTAGCCTTGAAGTATCGCACAAAGACACGAGAAGCACTGTTGGAACTCACAATGGGCGGTGAGTTCAATACCAGCGTAGCGAAAGCGGCTGAGATTATGGTCGGTAAGGTAGGTGAGAAAGTTGAAATCAGCCGTGTAGCACTTTTGGAAGCGCAGGAGGGCATAGTTGTGGCCTACACGCACCCTGGTGCAAAGCTGGCATCGCTGGTGCATCTGTCAGGCCTAAATGGCAAAGATGACTCTATTGCGAAAGATATTGCGATGCAAGTGGCTGCAGCCGCACCAGTTGCCTTAGACCGAAAAAGTGTGCCTAAGGAAATGATTGAAAGAGAAGCAGAGATTTATCGGCAGCAGGCGCTAAACGAAAAGAAGCCAGAGGCTGTGATTGAAAGAATTGTAGCAGGTAGAATTGAGAAGATGTATCAAGACGTGGCACTGCTTGAGCAGCCGTTCATCAAGGATAGCAGCAAAACTGTAACAGAAGTGCTCAAAGAGGCGTCTGAGCGCCTACAAGCTACGCTCACCGTGCATCAATTTGTGCGGTTTCAATTAGGCGAAAAGGGATAAACAAAGTAGTCTCGCTATCAGGCGAGACTTCTTTTTTACAAATTCTGATGCAAGTATGTCAGCACTCAAATACAAACGAATTTTGCTCAAGCTCAGTGGCGAATCTCTAATGGGTGATAAGGGCTATGGTATTGATGGAGAAGTGCTAAATAAATTCGCTGCAGAGATTGCCGAAGTGCACGAGTTGGGCGTAGAAGTGGCAATTGTAATTGGCGGTGGGAATATCTTTCGCGGCGTCTCTAAGGCTGCCGAGTATATGGACCGTGTTCAGGCGGACCATATGGGTATGCTGGCAACTGTGATTAATGCGCTTGCACTGCAAGATGCATTGGAGCGGCGAGGCGTCTTTACGCGCCTACAGACCGCTATCAAAATGGAACAAATTGCTGAGCCATTTATTCGTCGCCGTGCAATTCGACACTTGGAAAAGCGACGTGTAGTAATTTTTGGTGCAGGCACAGGTAATCCTTACTTCACAACCGACACTGCGGCAGCCTTGCGTGCAATTGAAATTGAAGCTGATGTAATCATTAAAGGCACGCGCGTCAACGGCATCTACGCTGAAGATCCAGAGAAAAATCCATCTGCGCAATTCTTCCCAAAAATTACCTACCTTGATGTCTTACGCAAAAATTTGCGTGTAATGGATCTGACAGCTATTACGCTTTGCCAAGAAAACATGCTCCCCATCGTGGTGATGAATATGAACATAGAGGGTAACCTTAAACGGCTCATCATCGGAGAAGAGGTGGGGAGTCTGGTGAACTAAGCAACAAGTAGCATTACAGCGCCTACGCCTGCAAGCACAAGCCCAAAGCCAAGCACACTCAGCCAGGTCAGTTTTGCTGCCCAATGTTCCCATTCGGTCTCTGCGCGATACTTCGCACTTCCAACAAAGAACGCTGTGATGCCCGTGGCGAACAGTGCAATTGCCAGAATCTTCATATCTTGATAGACAAATGGCTGAGTGCAATTGCAACATAATGAAAGTTTGCCAAAAATTAAGACACTGGTATTGCCTAATTGTAACTAACCGACTTTGGCATACACTCAATACGCTCGCCTTGCTCCTGCTGTTTTCGTGCTTGCAGGCACAAACGCTCGAGCCGCAACTTTGGCCACGCACACCCACTGCTACACTGGATACGGCATTGCTATTTGGCGCAGTGCGTAGCACACCGGCCGTTGCATCGCAAGCCTTAGCACCGCCGAATTACACCGTCAATGCAGGTGATGGGCTGTTTATCGGCATCTATTCCCAGACTTACACATCTTATCAGCTGACCGTAACGCCAGAAGGTAAAATCATTTTACCGCGAGTTGGCGAACTGGAGGTAAAAAATCTCACTATCCCAGAGCTGAAAGCACGGCTGACGGCGATGCTAAGCAAGACATACAAGCGTGCTGAGGTAAGCGTGGCTCTCGTGTCGCTACGCAGCTTTGAGGTTGAAATTTTGGGCGAGACACTCTACCCAACTAAGGTGCGTGTAAGCGCCGCCGAACGTATCTCTGATGCCTTAGCAAAGAGCGGGGTCGTGCTGCGAACAGCATCTTTACGACAAATTACCCTGCGGCGCAGTAACCCTGATACCACGATGCAATTAGACCTTTTGCCATACTATCGGCTGCTGGAAACAAGAGACAATCACTATCTCAGAGAAGGGGATGTGATATTTCTCACACGGCGCGTGGATAGCATCAGAGTAGTGGGTGAGGTACGATATCCGGGTAGCTATGAGTTTCATCCAAGCGATTCACTGTATCGGGCAATTGCGTTTGCAGGAGGGGTGTTAGAGTCTGCCTACTTAGATTCGGTCGAGATTATCCGATACACGGACGATAGGCTTTCCCGAAAAAGTTTGTTTGTGAGCATCAAGGGCTTTCCGAGCAATGCAAATGTGCCGCTTCAGCGAGGCGATATTGTGGTCGTGCGGCGCATTCCTAAGATTTTTCCAGAGGAAACGGTAGAACTGCGTGGAGAAGTTCGCTTTCCTGGCATTTACCGCATTGAGCCGAAAAAAACACGCCTCCTTGATGTGATTCAGGCTGCGGGTGGTTTCACCAAAGAAGCATCGCTCGAGGAAGCAGCTATTGTACGTCCCTCTGCGGCTCGCACCCTAGACCCCAAAGCCTTCGTGAGCGATAACCCCGACGACGATGATGCACAGTATCTTAAAGCACGCATGCGCGAGCGTCCGGGCAAAATGTCCGTCAACTTCAAGACATTGATGCAGGAAAAAGTCGAGTCGGAAAACATTGTCTTAGAGCCGAATGATATTATTGAAGTGCCGCGCTTCCAAAATTATATCAATGTGATTGGGCGTGTGATTGAACCTGGCAATGTGGAGTATCAGCCGAACCTAACCATCAAAGATTACATTGCGCTGGCAGGTGGGTTAGGCAAGCGTGCCGATGAAGGACGCATCAGCGTCATTAAGCCAAATACAGGCGATGTGATTGAAGCAAGCAAAGTCAAGGTCTTGGAGCCAGGCGACACGATTTTAGTGCCTGAGCTGCCGCGTAAGACTTGGCTGCAGTCAGCTTGGGAGATTTTTCGGGATGGAGTAGTGGTCATCGGAAGCATTGCAACCACCACACTGGTGATTCTTACGATCATTCGAGGACAGTAATGAACGAAGAAACGGCGTTGGGTAACGGTAGGACTTGGGCAAAACCGATGCTGCTGCGCCATTACCTCGAGCTTATCTTAGAAAACGCGGGGTTTATGGCGCGATTTGCAATGTGTGCAATGTTGCTGGCAGCAGCGGTGCTCTGGCTGATGCCACGCACTTACGTAGCCAAGACAACACTCATGCCACCTGAAGACCCCAACAAGCAAAACACACTCTTGCAAGCCGCTGGCAATCTAAGCGTTGGAATTTTGGGCAACATAGCAGGCGTCAATATGACTGAGGTGCTCGTGGAAGTGCTGAGAAGCCGTGTGATGGCGGAAAGTTTATACGTTTCACAAAATTTGGAAGTACTCTTTTTGAGCGAAGAAGAAAGAAGGCTGCCAGTCACTGAGCGCTTTGAGAGAGTGCGAAGCAGGCTGACCGAAACCACACGCATTACGGCTAATAAGCAAGGCTTTATCACGATTGAGGTGCGCTATGCAACGCCAGCATTTTCGTTTAATCCAGCAGATGATGATAGCGCAAAAGTGCGAGCAGCGCGCCTTGCAAATGCATATGTAGAAATGCTGGATAAAATCAATCGACGCTTAGCGAATGCCAAATCGCTCTACAATGCGGAGTATTTTCTCGAGCAACTGCAAATTGCTAAGCAGGAGTTAGATAGCGCTTATGCAAACTTGGAAGCCTTCCAGAAGTCAAACAAAGCTGTAGCGATTACGGAGCAAATGAAGCTGCAGCTGGAAGCGCTCTCTAAGCTCAAAGCAAGTATTGTTGCAGAGGAAATCAATTTGGATTTGCTCCTGCGCGATAGGCAACCGAGCGACTTGCTGGTGGTAGAGTCTAGGAATCGCTTGTCAGAGCTGCAGCGAAAGTATAATGAGATGCTCTTAGGCAAGTCAGACCAGTATGCGATGGGGTTGGAACAGATGCCAGCACTTGCGCGTGAGTATGCAAACTACTACCGTGAAGTAAAAATTAGCGAGGAAGTGTATGCGCTGCTCAAGCAGCTCTACTACAAAGAGCGCTTGCAAGGCTATCGCAACACGCCGACTGTAGTGGTGCTCGATGAAGCCAAAGCGCCTGCAACGCGCACAAGTCCCAAGCGCTTGGAAACATTGCTGCTGCTTTTGCCGCTCTCTCTGCTTGCTGCAGTAGGGTGGGTATTGGTGCAGAACTTTTTGCAGCGCACTCGCACAGAAGAAGGTTACGCGCGACTGTGGCAACTATGGGAAACAAAAGTTTGGATATTCGGACGCAAGCAGAAAAAAACGCTACTCTAAAAGGCAGGTAAATTCATAAGTCGCTCCTTATGCATCAATCCCTTGCTGAACAAACTTTTGGTGGTTTTCAGATATGACACGAAACGATTCAGTAAGTAGTTCATCAGCAGATTTTGACTCAACGGGGATTGCTCGATCAATGACCAGCGTGATACTGCCTGGGGAAATCAGTGCAGTGCCACGGCGCATAATCTTGTAGCTACCCAAGATGGTAACAGGCAAGATGGGAACACCTGACTTTTCGGCAACCAAAAATGCGCCACGCTTGAAGGGCTGAATGCGACCATCAAAGGACCGCGTGCCATCTGCAAAGATTATGACGGATTTGCCTTGTCGGATTTTCTCAATTGCCTTGTAGAGACTTTTCAGGGCGTCACGGTTTGCACCACGCTTGATAAGAATGAAATCGCCCATCGCCATTGACCAACCAAAAAAAGGAATTTTTCCGAGTGATTCCTTCGCAACAATCCGCACTTTTTTGATAGGCAAACCCAATAGCAAAGCAGGAATGTCAAAGTAGCTGGCATGGTTGCTGACCACAACATAGACCCCATTCGGGTCAACATTTTCTTTACCAATGACGATAAGTCTAACGCCTGAGAAGAAAAGCCAAAGCCGGCACCAAAGCCGGGCTAAAAAAAGATACACTGTGCCAGAACGGTCAAAGAGCGAGAAGAGAATAGAAATTGTGGATAGCACTATCATCACACTCAGCACGGTTACCCAGATGTAAATGGAGCGAAGAATTAGCCAGAGTTTCGACATTGCCAGTGTGAATTGCATTGTTATGCAAGTCGCATAGCAAATATAGCTATGTAGCACTTGCTTTGTGTCAAAAGTAGAGGAATTGCGTAACTGGAGGCTACTTGGGGCGAGATGCAGTGCCATGATTCGTAAGGCACTGATGCTCTACATACTCCAAAGTTAAGACCCCTGTTCTGCGAAAGCAACTCTCTGTCAATCACCTGAGAGCATGGTCCAGATGCCAATGGCGATAAAGCCTGCGCCTGCAATCCATTTGAGCAGCTTTGGTGAAATCCACTTGCCGAGTTGCTCGCCCACCACGACGCCAATGCCTGCCGCCAAGACCAGCGCCGCCGCTGAGCCAAAGAAAATCGCCCACTTGCTTGCGCCTTCTTTCGTGGCGAAAGTCATCGTGGCAAGTTGAGTTTTGTCGCCAATCTCAGCGAGAAAGACGGTGATGAACACAGTTGAAAAGACGCTCCAAAATTGCATCGCTCTTTTTGTTTGCGTTAGAAAAATCGCGCGTGAATGCGCTCGAGGTTAATCTTGCCAAGCAGCTTATTGCGTTTTGTGGCAAGTTGCGAGACTTGCATAGCAAAGCAAAGGGCGAGTTTGGCAAGCTCACCCCTTGCTGGCGCTGCACTGGCTTCGCTGGTTAAAAGATGTGCTGGAAGCCAAAGAAGAACTGGCTGGCTTCGGCGCTCTGAGCAAAATCAAAGCGCAGAATCGTGGCTTGATTCCAAGCAATGCGTGCGCCGATACCGTAGTTCCATCGGTAATCCGTGAAGCCAAAGTCTTGCAGTCTATCCCATACTCTGCCAAGGTCTAAGAAGGGCGTGATGCCGAAGGAAAAGGTTTGACCAAGAAACTGCAGTTTGAAAAACTTGGCACGCATTTCGAGATTGACCAGCGCAGTGAGCGGTCCCGTGAAGCGATACTCACGGAAACCGCGCAGCGAG